>DASQQM010000239.1:0-7177 GCA_035643475.1 Anaerolineae bacterium
TAAGTAAGTGAATTATAGCATAACCGGGTGCATACTGCATGCTTTCTTAGTTGTCCTCCGCGCTACAGATGGGCTAGCATAGATATAAAAATGTGCTCTATAACCATAAGGAATGAAGTTCACACAGGGGTGAAGCTCACCCCCACCAGTAAGACATGCATTACCCTTATATAGGGCACGGTCAGCCCGTGCCTGTTAGGGATGCGTTCTATCCGAACTGCGGATTCTATCGGTGCGTTTAGGGAACGCACCTGCAGATACTTGCTGATTGCTAATGGCTGACAGCTATCTGGGTTGAGGTAAACCTGCCCCCAACAGGCCCGGCAGCACTAGTTCATTTTAGAAGGTCATGCTTTATGCTATTATAAGACCCGACAGAACCTGAAGGAGTGAGAAGCATTAACAGGCGCCTGTTCTTACTGGTGTTTTTACTGATCGTACTGATCGGGATGACTGGCATCCTCTACTACTCGTTATCGAGTTACGAAGGTGACGGGATCAGCAAAACCCCACCAACCAATAAGGATCACCCGTCCTATATATCCTCGATCGACGGCGAGGATAGCCACCATCTACGAGCCCCACTCAACGTAATGGCAATCGATGGCCTTCTTTATGTTGCCGATTCAGGGAACGGCCTCCTCTCCATATTTTCTCAAACCGGTATATTTAAAAATTCGGTTAACCCGGCACCGGACGCCCAAAGCGTCTACCCTTTAGGCGTGACGGTCGACCAAAAGCGTCGGGTATACCTTACACTTACGGTCGATTCTGAGAACAAGATACTGGTTTTCAATACTAGTGGGCGCTTCCTCTATGAATTCCCCGGGGGGGCAAACAGCACATCAACCCTTGCCCCCGGAAAACCGGTCGCGGTATTCTCCGCAAATAATAGGCTTTATGTAACGGATATACTCGATCAGGATATCAAGGTATACGATCTGGATGGCAACCTGGTCACTAGATTCGGTCGTCCGGGGAGCGAAAAGGGAGAGTTCTCGTACCCTAACGGGATCACGGCGGATGAATCCGGCTACATCTACGTGAGCGATTCAAACAATGGTCGGGTCCAGGTGTTTAATGAGAAGGGTGAGTTCTCACATCTTTTTACACCACCCAAGAAAAATCCCATGGCCCTACCGAGGGGAATTACCATCGACAAGCTGGGGCGAGTCCACGTTGTCGATACTCTGAGGCATCGGGTCTTCGTCTTCACCAAGCAGGGTAAATTCCTATTTACTTACGGAAAATTTGGAACTCGCAAAGATACTCTCTCCTACCCCAATGGAATTGCCGTCGACAGCAAGACCGGCACTATATTTGTGGCTGATAAAATGAATAACCGCATCTCGGTCTGGAAATGAGCTCTAGTGGTTTGTCAGCATTCGGAATACCTTAGTTGAGCAAACGGCCGATAATTGCTATATTAGTATTGGAGACATATTATCTTTTAATGGATTATAGTGCAAAACGGGCCTGGATCATGGTCCATTTAAAAGGAGCTATTTAAGCTGTGGTGGGTCGACCAAGTTCAACCGGCAAGCTCGTTGAGAGCTTACCAATGCGCTTCTTGATACCTATCTCCTTATTAGTATATTTTATCATCTCGTTAACGGGTAACGCGTGGGCAAGTACGGTTTTGGTGAACTCCGAGCCAGTCAAGCGCGGAAGCGTAACGCCGGGCCTTGAAAATGTCGTTATGCAAACCCTGGTGTTAAATACGGATGCCGGCAGCGCACAGTGGAAGTCCGTAAAGATCAACGAGTATGGCACGAGCGACGCGATGCTCAATATCGCATCGGTGAAGATTTATAAGGAGACCAACGGCATCGGGGGCCTCCAATTCGGAGGAACGCCCGATACAATTATAAGCATAACTCCCGGCACGTTTGTTGCAGAAGAGACCGCCTTTACCTTTAGTTCGGCCCAAACGATCACCACCACTCCGGCAACCTACTATATCGTCTATACGGTATCTCCGACAGCGGTAATTAACGGGAGCCCGACCATAGGCTCGCGGATTAATAATGAAACATATATTACCGTGGGCTCACCCTATGCGGTCGAGGCGTTCACCAATCTCCAATCACGAGAAGTGACGCTGGTTACGATGCCCCACGGCACGGGTGCGGACTCTGGTCCTTTTTCCCCATCAACCAATCTGTGCCAGACCTGCCACTCGGTTCACCTTGCCCCGGATTTCGGTCCTGATTACAATCTCACCGGCAGCAACAGAACGCGGCGTATACTGGTGCAGCCTTACTTCGAGAATCCGGCTGTGGTTAACAATTACCCATCCGACACATTTAACGCACTCTGCTTAAGCTGCCATGATGGAACCGGCGCATCAACGGATATCAAGGCCAAATATAACGACCCGATCGCCGCATACGCAGGACATGAGACCACGCGCACCGGGTCGAGCTTGAGTGGCTACAAGCCACCATCCGGCGGGCCTTACAATGCCGGGGTTAAGATGCCCTGTATGATCTGCCACGATGTCCATAACTCAACGAAGGCGAACTACAAGATGCTTGCCGATGGGCTCTATGACTACGCCGTAAATAATGGGTGGGTCGACCCCAATGCGAATGGTCGCATTGATGATACCGATGATGAGCCCTGCCTGGTCTGTCATAAGCGCTCCACTGAAATCACGAGAGAGAGCATAGTCTTTGGCATTAACCTGACGCTACCGGTGAGCCACGATACATACATAAACTGCTTGGCTTGCCACAAAGACACGCACGCACTCGATAGCGGAAATTAATACACACATAGGCTCTACCAATCCATCGCTAGAATAGTTAGAATAAGTACATATAGGGATGTGCCCACAATCAAATCAGCACGAAAATTGATATAATTCGATCCCGTAACCAACGTCCAACAACGTCCGTATTCTGTTATAATATGGGCGCTATGGGACGAATTAAAGCATCTACTGGAGGAAGTGGGTTGGGCAGGCACGCGGCCAGCAGGAAACGCGGTATAATTCAAAGCATAGGCAGCAATGTTAGTAAAGCGCTTTGGATTTCACTTACTGTGGTATTTGTCATTTCTGCAGCCGGCCTTGTGGTACAGGTCTGGTCCAAGGGAGCAGATGATAAAAAACAGGTTCAAAGTGGAGCATCCCGTTCAGCTGAGATGAGCAAGAGGGAGATACTAGAGGGGTATGCTAGAGGCGATTATAAAACGATCGTTCCTGACCTTGAGGAATTTATCTCCCACAACCCTAACGACCAAGAAATGCGCGAAATCCTCGCCTCATCCTACCTTCTCACCGGTAACAGTGAGCGATCGCTTAAAGAGTACCAGGCGATTCTAAAAGCAAAACCGAATGATCCTGAAACTCTCTACAAGACTGGCGTAGTGCTCCAGTATATGGGGCGAACAAATGAGGCTATTGATTACTTAGGCCGGGCAACCAGGGCAGCGCCGAGCATAGTCCCTTTTCATGCGGAACTCGCGCGAGCAAACTCCAGTGCCAAGCACTATGCTGAGGCGGTTGAGGAGTGGAAGATCGTCCTCAATCTCCTCCCGCTGGATGATACGTCCAGGGCAAGCGCCATTGCTGAGATTGCCAATAATTATATGCTGCAAGGCGAGCTTGTACTAGCCAAAGAGGCTGTAACGAATGGCTTGGCTGTTGATCCGGATAACGAAGCGCTCAAGGAACTTGAATCAAAGATCGGCGAGCAGACCGAGACCACGCCAAAGTCTAAATCACGTCGGTCCCCCACCCGAAATAGGAGCTGATGGAGATCAAAAGATTCTCCCCCGCCATATTGAAACTCTTCATACCGATTACTATCCTTTTTATCACGTTGTTTCTATTTCCCGCCGCCACCTCCGCCAGCCAGCTGGTGCTCAATGGAGATTTTAGGCGCGATCTAGCGGGCTGGAAGACGAGTGAACCCTCAAGAGGCATAGAGACAACCTGGGATACTGCCGGGCATACGGGTGCCGGAAGTGTGCAGTTTAAAGTATCCGGTCGCCAAATTAAGGGCACGCTGAACGCCACCCAACAGGTAGCGACCCGAATCCGGGCGGGGAGCAAGGGTACGGTAGAATTCGCCTGGAAGAAGGACTGGTCAACGACTCTGCCGCTCGTACAGAGGATATATGTGGAGCTTATAAAGCCTGATAAAACCACCGTAACGATGTGGGCAGATAAAACAGTTTTAAACAACAATGTGTGGGTGTCCAGTTCGGTTGATGTCACCAAATTTCTCAACCAGGACGGACGATACGCATTAAGGGTGGGCGCAGACTTTGGAAATGGAAACGCCGGTGCGGCAACCACATATGCCTGGTTTGATAATATAAGACTCAATATCGCCACCGATCTGAGTACCAGGCCGAAAACATCCCTTATTAACCCAGTCGGCATTAAAAAATTGGTTGGAAAGTACTACCCTGTAGGGGGCGTTGCCACAGACGATGTAGGGATCGAAAAAGCCGAGGTGGCCATCGTAAGGCTCTCCGATGCCACCTATTGGAACGGCAACAGCTGGGTAAAGGATGAGTTCTGGAGCCGGGCCAGCATTACATCAGGGAAAGGAACTCGCAGGGCAACCTGGAGCTACCTGTGGCCGCTATCCACGAGCGATGGTGCCGGCTTCAAGATTCTCGCCCGCTCGGAGGACGTAGCCGGAAACAGCGATGTCTTCCCGACAGAGAGCACGGTGCAGGTCGATAACGTTGGTCCGACCGGAAGTATCCACATAAAGAACACGGCAACGTACACGAACAGTGGGCAGCTACACATCAACATCGACGTAAAGGGTGCAAGCATGATGCGCTTTAGCCCGGATAACGGCATAACCTGGACCACATGGGAGAAGTTCGCTGCGACCAAGATATTTACCATGCCTAAGGGCGATGGGGAAAAGGTCGTTAGCGCCCAATTCATGGATGATTCGGAAAATAGGTACCAGATTTCGGATAGCGTAGTAATCGACACTACACCGCCGGTAACTCGGCACGTATTTCCTGGAGCCGATACCCGCAGGGTACCCCCCAGTGCAAGCATTAGCGTTACTTTCTATGAGAGCATGAATCCATCAACCCTTAAAAACAATGGCACCGAGCAGGGTTCTACAATCTACATCAAACAGGGGTCACGCTGGGTGATGGCAAAAGCCTCCTATGATGAGCGGACCAAGGTCGCCAAGCTCATTCCGGATGCCCCACTCGATGTGGGAACCACGTATACGGTCTACCTGACTGATGGCATCAGGGATGTTGCAGGGAATACTCTGGCCTCTAATTTTTCGTGGAGCTTTACGACAACCGGTTTCTATAGATCTTCGTTTAAGGGAACAATCGGCTCGGAAGGTGGCAAGCTCGAAGATGGGAACCGGACTATATCCTTAGAGGTGCCCCAGGGTGCGCTTTCCGCAGATACCGTTATAGCAGTCGAGGAACTCAGGGACAAGCGGGTGCCACAGATGACCGGACTCACCAGGTACAGTCCCGTGTACCAGCTGACCCCAGATCAGCTGCCGCTTAGCGCTCCAGCAACATTGAGAATTGCGTATAAGCCGAATGAGGTACCCGATCCAACAGCTCTCAGGCTCGTTTCGTATGATAACCAACAACAAAAGTGGCTGCCGGTCCCCGATGCGAGTATCGATCTGGTCAACAAGCAGGTAACAGCGCCAATATCGCGGCTGATGATGATTGCGATTACCGCGAAGGACGACGCCTCAGCTCCAGCCACTACCATTATGTCGCCGATGGGGGCGGCACAGCTCACCGGGCGGCTGTATAATATTTATGGCCTATCGACCGATAACTCGGGTATCTCGAGCGTTGAGGTTGCTATAAGCAGGCAATCCGACCGCGCCTATTGGAATGGCACTGATTGGCAAAACTCCGAAGCCTGGGTTAAGGCGAGGATCTCTGCCAAAAAGGGACGGTCGAGTGTGACCTGGTATTACAGCTGGACGTTACCAGAAGATAAATATACCGAATACCAGATAAGGGCACGTGCCACCGATAGCGGCGGCAATGTCGAATCCAGCCCCAGTTTTGTCCAGGTCAGGCTTAAAGGAAATTAAGCCCTAACGTTTCTCCGATTCCCAGCGGAAGAACTTTACCGAAATCAAGAATAATACTGCGGTAAGCCCCAGCAGTATTAAAAGGTTATCCTGTACGGCTGCCAGCGTCTGGCCCTGCAGCATAATCCCGCGAAGTGAGTCGGCCAGGTATTTCAACGGCAGTACCTGTATTACCGGCTTGATCCAGGCCGGAACGTTATCGACCGGAAAGAACACCCCGCCGAGGAACATCATCGGCATCCCGATAACGTTGCCCAGCGTAGCGGCGGTCTCCGCGGTCTTCGCGAAGCTCGCGATAACGAAGCCAATGGTGATGAAACAGAGGCTGCCTATAACTACCGTTATAAGTAGGGGAACCATGCCGCCGACAAATTTTACTCCGAAGGCATAGCGACCAACTGTTATGAGAAGGGCTGCCTGCATAAGGGACATGATAAGCTGATTGATAATGCCCGCACCGATGAACTGGCTAAGCGGCATCGGCGTCAGCTTTAACCGGCGGAGAACTCCCTTTTCGCGGCGCGAGACTGTCGCATTTGCGACTCCGTAGAGTCCAGAGTTCATCAACGACATCGCAAGAATGCCAGGGAGCAAGAAATCGATATAGTTGAACTGGTCCGATTGAACGCTCCTGCTCGTTATCGTAATAAGCGGGGGCGCCTTTATCATCGACCGCTCTATGCCGCTTAACACGGCGCTTACGGTACCGTTCATCATCTGGGAGCGCGCGGATGATGGGTCGTAATAGAGCTTAATGGCGGCGGGACGCTGGGGAAAACCGCGCGAAAACCCCTTCTCTAGCACGAGAACAGCATCCACTTTCCCCTTCTTTAACTTATCCAGCCCTGCCGCCCGGCTATCTTCTTCAAGCTTTACTTTGCCAACTTTTCCTAATCCTTCTGTTATGGACTGAGCCAGAGAGGACTTATCTAGATCAACGATAGATAATTTCGCCTCGCCCTGATCGTTGCCGAAGATTATGCCGAATAGGCCCATCATAAAGATGGGAAAAACGAGAAGCCAAAAGAGGGATTGCCTATTTCTAAGAGTCATCTTGATGCTCGCTAAAGTCATTGATAGAAGTCTCATTACTTCCGCAACCCCCTTCCGGT
>DASQQM010000240.1:0-3161 GCA_035643475.1 Anaerolineae bacterium
TCGAAAGACCGATGCCGTAGATATACGTCAAACCAATCTCTACTCTTTTTTCTCTGGGTAGATCAACACCGGCTATACGTGCCAAATTCCTCTTCCTCCCTAACTAACAAAAACATTCTATAAACGCCGAAAATCGACAATCGACCGAATCGAAAATGCTTTAAACTACTAAACCCTCATTTTCTACCCTCACCCTACACCCTCTCCCAGAGGGAGAGGAGCACTGTGAGATATCTTTATACTGCCTCAATAATTCAATCGATTTTCTATTTTCTATTTTCTATTTTCGATTCTCAAATTTATGCCACCATAGGTGGCATAAATTATCCTTGCCGCTGCTTATGGCGCGGATTCTCACAGATCACGAGAACTTTGCCATGTCTTTTAATTATTTTACACTTTTCACATATACGCTTTACTGATGGCCTTACCTTCATTGTTCCTCCACGCTTAACGCTCTCAGGGCTAAAGCCCTGAGCTACGTTTTAATCAAATTTATAGGTTCAAACCCCTTTAAACACTTCACAGTTTTTCGTGGATTTTCCCCTGGACCCGACCTCTGGATCCTAATTTACTTAAATCTGTATACTATGCGACCCCTTGTTAGATCATATGGGGATAGCTCAACGACGACTCGGTCTCCCGGCAGAATGCGGATATAATGCATACGCATCTTGCCCGAGATATGGGCAAGAACCTTGTGCCCATTATCCAGCTCAACCCGGAACATCGCGTTTGGCAAAGGCTCTATTACCGTACCTTC
Organism: Anaerolineae bacterium; assembly: GCA_035643475.1. Taxonomy (GTDB): domain Bacteria; phylum Actinomycetota; class Aquicultoria; order Aquicultorales; family Aquicultoraceae; genus DASQQM01. The sequence continues at coordinate 764 of DASQQM010000240.1, forward strand.
CACTTCAATGGCTTCTTCTTTTTTAGGCACTGCTTGCATTCCTCCGCTGAGTATAATCACAAAACCATATTATAACAAAATTTAACTGTAGCGTCTATAAAACCGTCAGCACTGCTGGCCCATCTTCAGTAACCGCTACAGTATGCTCGAAGTGAGCCGAGAGACGCCTGTCGGCAGTAACCACCGTCCAACCATCAGGCAATATATCTACCTTATAATCACCCATATTGACCATGGGCTCTATCGCAAAGACCATCCCCACCTTAATCTTGGGACCCCGCCTGGGCAATCCAAAATTCGGTATCTGTGGGTCTTCATGCATCTCACGCCCAATACCGTGACCGACAAACTCCCTAACAACTGAATACCCGGCTGATTCTGCCTTTACCTGTATCGCGTGCGATATGTCGTAGAGGTAGTTATCCTCGACGCATTTTGCTATCCCCTCTTCTAGCGCCGATTTAGTTAGATCGATGAGGTGCACAGCTTCTTCTGATATTGAACCTACCGGATACGTTGCGGCAGCATCTGCATAGTAGCCATTAATCTCAGCTCCTATATCGATGCTGATGATATCGCCTTCCTTTAGCCGGCGGTGGCTCGGAATTCCATGAACGACGGTCTCGTTAATTGAGGCGCAGATCGAGGCCGGAAATCCTCTATAGCCTTTGAATGCTGGTCTGGCACCTGATTTACGTATGGACCGTTCAGCAATCGAGTCCAAGCTTAGGGTTTCCACCCCTGGTTTTATCTCGTTTTCAATGAGCTTCAAGGTTTGAGCTACTATGCGGCCGGCACGCCGCATAGTAGCTATCTCATCCTTGCTTTTTCTAATTATCATACCCTCGCCTTAAGAGCCTCACTGACATCTTCGAAGACCGCACTGACCGATTTAGTCCCATCGATATCGACGAGTATGCCCTTGCTCTTGTAATAATCGATAAGCGGCGCCGTCTGGCTGTGATACACATCAAGGCGATTCTTCACTGTCTCGATGGTATCATCCGCCCTCTGGTACAGCTCTCCGCCGCACTCACAGACTCCTTCAACCTTCGGTGGGTTGAAGACGGTGTGATATGGCCGCTGGCAGGATTTACATATGCGCCTTCCAGTCAACCTGTTAAGCAGCTCCTCATCGGGAACGACGATGTTAACAACCGCATCAATGCTTTTACTCATTGAAGTGAGCGCCTTATCAAGCTCATCGGCCTGTGCAACGGTCCGCGGGAACCCATCCAGCAGAAACCCTTTCTCACAGTCCGGCTCCGCAATGCGATCACGTACTATTCCGACAACAACTTCATCCGGCACGAGCTCGCCTTTTGTCATATACTCCTGGGCCTTGAGCCCAAGCTCGGTCCCGTTCTTTACGGCTGCCCTTAGCATATCGCCGGTTGAGATATGGATTAACCCATACTCTTTTACGATGCTCTCTGCCTGTGTTCCCTTTCCCGCGCCGGGAGGTCCCAGCAAAATTACGTTCAACTCTTGCTCCTTTCTTTCTCAAAACCGCCATTACAGCCATCAGAAGTCAGCTATCAGCTTTCAGCCTTTGGATATGAGAATTTCCCCAGGTTCAAGCCTTACAATCCCTCTGCGTGAACTTCTGCTGATTGCTGATCGCTGAGAGCTGACTGCTACTTTAAGAAGCCCTCATAATGCCTCATGAGGAGCTGTGACTCTATCTGCCTCATCGTTTCAAGCGCAACGCCCACCATGATGAGGAGCGAGGTCCCGCCGAAGTTTCCGCTCTGGAAGAACGGTATATTGAATATTTTGCCCAGTATTTGCGGTACGACCGCGACAAGTGCAAGGAAAAACGCGCCGGGCAGTGTTATCCTCGTAAGCACCCTATCGATATAGCCAGCTGTCGGCTTACCAGGGCGAACACCCGGGATAAAGCCGCCATACTTCTTTATGTTGTCTGAGAGGTCGATCGGGTTAAAGATAATCGCCGTATAAAAGTAGGTAAAGAATATAACCAGCACCGCGTAGGAAGCGAGATACAGCGGCCCACTTGGATCAAGTAAGTTGCTAATAAACCGCGATGTCGGCCCCGATACGAACTGCAAAAGGGTTGCCGGGAAGAGCAGCACCGAAGATGCGAAGATAATCGGGATAACACCGGCCGAATTTACCTTCAGCGGGATATAGGTGCTTGATCCCCCATAAACCTTTCGTCCGACAACTCGCTTTGCGTATTGGACGGGTATCCTCCTCTGGGCCTTCTCGACGAATACGATCCCCACGACAATTGAGAGAAGTATAATTATAAGGCCAACCACAACGAACGCTCCGCCCAGACGGGCGGTTGAAAAGAGCGATTCCGGCAATCGCGCAATGATGCTTGCGAAAATCAAGAGCGACATGCCATTTCCAATACCACGCTGGGTTATGA
>DASQQM010000241.1:0-2242 GCA_035643475.1 Anaerolineae bacterium
ATTATCGGTGAGATTACCGCAGAGAGGCTGGAGATCCTCAGAAACGCTGATGCGGTTGTTGAAGAAGAGATAAAGCGGGCAGGTCTCTACCGCGAAATATGGCAATCCTTTGCGGTTCTTCCCTGCATACGGAGTGTCGGGGTTATGGGAGATGAGAGAACCTATGCCTATCCGATTATCATCAGGGCTGTTACCAGTGAAGATGCAATGACCGCCGATTGGGCGAAGATCCCATACGAAGTGCTTGAAAGGATATCCAACCGCATAATAAATGAAGTTGAATACGTAAACCGGGTGGCCTATGATATAAGCTCTAAGCCGCCAGCAACAATTGAGTGGGAGTAATGGAGGGAAGCATGAGCGATGATGCGAAGCGCACGATTGATGAGCTGCGAGAAAAGATTGATAGTATCGACCGCAAGCTAGTTGAAAAGCTGAACGAACGGGCTGAGCTTGCACTGAAAATCAGGGTATTAAAATCGGAGAACGGGCTGCCCCTCTATGATCCCGTAAGGGAAGAAGAAATCTTTCAAAAGATTACCACGTTAAATAACGGCCCTTTATATGATGATGATTTAAGGGGCATTTATGAAATCATTCTCCAAACTATGAAGAGCTTGGATTAGGTGAATGGAATGATCAAGAACGGCGATGTAACCATTATCTCCGGGCCCTGTGCGGTTGAGAGCCGCGAGCAGGTTATGGAGGTCGCAAAGACAGCCTCAGAACTCGGCCTTACATACCTTCGGGGTGGGGCCTTTAAACCAAGGACGTCACCCTACAGCTTCCAGGGGCTTGAGGAAGAGGGATTAAAGTATTTAACGGAGGCCACTAAGGTTAATGGGCTAAAGGCGGTAACCGAGGTTTTGGATACCGAGCACGTTGAGCTGGTGCTACGATATGTCGATATAGTGCAGATTGGCACCCGCAATATGGCAAACTTTGCGCTTCTGAAAAAGGTAGGGGCCCTAACCTCTGAGAGCAGAATACCAGTAATACTGAAAAGGGGCATGTCTGCCACCATAGACGAGTGGCTGCTCGCATCAGAATATATTACCAGGGCAGGAAATCCAAACGTTATCCTCTGCGAGAGGGGAATACGAACTTTCGAGACATCAACCCGCTTTACCTTGGATCTGGCGGCCGTGCCCGTGGTGAAGAAGCTCAGCTCCCACCCGATAATAGTGGATATTAGCCATGCGATGGGCCACAGCGAATATATTATTCCGATGAGCCGTGCGGCCGTTGCAGCTGGTGCCGATGGCCTCATGATCGAGGTTCATCCCAATCCTAAAAAGGCTCTCTGCGACGGGGCGCAATCCTTGACGCCGGCTCAATTGCAGCAGTTGGTTGACGAGGTTTCATCAATTGCAGGTGCTTTGGGTAAAAAGTTGGTCTAGGTTTAACTATGCGGACTAACCGCACTGCCGGGAGACAGCTTACAGTTCGCCTGCCTCTTGCTCTTCTCCAAACCTGTGCCTGTACTTTAATATCTCGACATTTTCTATGGTTACCAACCCTTCGGTAACCATCTCGTCGAGTATGGGGAGGAATGCATTTATTCTATCCTCGCGATCAACTATCTCTATTATCACCGGGAGGTCCTCGGAGAGGCGAAGTATGCGCATGGTATGGATCCTGCTATGCGCACCGAAACCCTCGATGCCCCTGATAACCGTAGCGCCAGCAAGGCCTTCTTCCCGTGCACGCTCAACGATCGCAGTGTAAAGGGGCTTGCGGTGCCACTGGTCGGATTCGCCAACGAATATTCTCACCAATTTACCCGGACCTGTTAGTTTCATAGATACTCCTAAATACTCTTTCCAATTAAGATACCTGCGAAGGTGCCAACAAGGGAGAATAAAATGCTCGCCAGCACATTCACCGTAGCTAGGTAAAAACTGCCGCTTTCAACGAGATTCAAGGTCTCTAGGCTGAATGTTGAAAAAGTGGTATATGCACCTAGAAAACCGATTGCAAAAAACGGTCGCCAGAAGCCGTCTAAGCCGTAGTGCTCAACGGCAAAGGCAAAAAATAGTCCTAATAAAAAAGAACCGGATGCATTGATTATAAATGTTCCCAGAGGGAAGGCAAAGCGGCCAGAGCCCATAATCCATCCGCCAATTAGATATCTTAATATTGCTCCCAAAAAACCACCGATTCCAACGTAAAAAAGCCTTATGGTCTTTCACCTCACCAGTCAAAAATTAACAATAAAAAATACTCCTACCTCGATTGGTAG
>DASQQM010000242.1:0-12361 GCA_035643475.1 Anaerolineae bacterium
TATTCTGAAGATGGCCAGTAACGTAGGAGGATTTTCATCCTTCTGCTGGTGCCACATCCTGTGGCATGTTGGGCTCCAAAGAAACACTCTGCCTACTACCGGAGATTGCCACGTCGCTCGCTAAGGCTCACTCCTCCTAGGAAAACACTTCCCCTACCAGGCTGTTTCCTTCCCTTAACCACCCACCGAAGGTGGGTGAGGGGCTCGCAATGACAGGTATACTATATTGGCTAGTGGCTAATTACCTACATCTTTTACTTCCACTTAGCTATTGGCTGATCTTACTCATCTTCTACCCACACCCTGCAGCACTGCTAGAGTCCGCCCGATAAATCGGGCAACTACCGATAATTATTGGCACTGCAGTACTTTAGCACATTGGCACCTCAAGACAGTACCCACACCCCTTACCCACATTAACTGGTAACTGCAGCACTGGGCAACTATCCCCACATCTCTTACCCACACCCCTGGTCCCCGGACCCTCGCTACAGCTCTCTCCTGAAGGAATACCCGATAAGCTTGTAGATCAACTTTGCAGTCAAAAAGTCGCTCGCTGGATTTCCGGGAATTGGGGCGAGTTCAACCACATCAAAACCGATAACCCTTTTATGAAAGGTTACTTCGCGCAGTATATCGAGGATCTCATACCAGTGTAGGCCACCTGGCTCCGGCGTACCGACAGCAGGCACCTCGGATGGGTCGAAAACATCCATGTCGATAGTTATATAGACGGTGTCGCCGAGTGCATCTACGATTTCCTCGATACCGTAATAGCCATAACGATACTGCTTGGCAGTCACTGAAAAAATATCATTTACCTTAATGAATTTGGCCTCTTCTTTACTGCTATTGCGTATCCCCACCTGGGCGATCTTAACACCCTCATCGTAGATGCGCCTCATGACGCAGGCATGGCTGTACTGCGTACCCTCATACTCCTCGCGAAGGTCGGTGTGCGCATCGAGCTGGAGCACGCTCACATCAGGATGAAAATCCTTAATCGCCCGGATTGCACCAGTGGTGAGCGAGTGCTCGCCACCGATCATAACGGGAAACTTGCCCGCCTCCATCACCTTGAGAAAAACGCGCCTCACCACCTCGACCTGATCCCGTGGTCCTTCCATATTCGGCATTATCTCGTTAAAGGTGTGAATGCCCACCTTGTCATAAATCTCTGTCTCCAATTCCTCATCGTATAGCTCAACCTGGCGGGATGCATTTATTACTGCAACCGGGGCCTCGCGGGTGCCCGCCCTAAAAGAAGTGGTCGAATCGTAAGGAACTGGCAGCACCACCACCTTAGATTCCTCAAAAGAACTGTACTCCTCTATCCCCAAGAAATTAAATGGTAGAGATGTATACATCCGGGCCTCCACGTTAACGGATTAGATGCGCTTGGCAATAAAGCGCTAGGTACATTATATCGCTATGTGTAATACTGCTGTCCACTGGTAAATATTCTCCAAAAGTTCATAAAAAGAATCCTCCCCGCTTCTCACGGAGCGGGGAGGTTAGTTGCATAACATATAGTCCACCTTGTCTCGGTTTACATTGCTTCTAAAACCTCGGAACTTTATTGACGACTATATCATCTTCCATGATGTTGAGCTGCCTACAGATCGACTCAAGGATCTTTTCGCAGCTGGTAGGACCACAGGTGAAAACATCGAGTGCCATCTTCCCATCATCGGCATAGGTGTGGATCGAAACATGGCTCTCATCGAGCATGATAAATGCGGTACAGCCGGGTGACGAGTTATGACCGAATCTATACCTCGATTGGTTAATGATATTAGCGCCAGCCTCATTGGCTGCATTGACGATCGTCTGGAGCAGCAGCTTGTCATCGACGAGAACATCTGATGACATATTATGGACGTCGGCGATTAAATGATTACCCTTGTTCATCTCTCAATCCTTTCTAGTTGATCTCCAACCCAACTAAAGTTTCTTTTCCTATAGAAATCCTTATTGGATTGTATAAACGCGCCCACAATGAGCGGCAATCCGATGGTCGAGTCTAAATATACGATTGCCATCTGCGCATCTTTGGTTATCTTGCCCCAAGATTGCGCTTCTTCAAATGTGCAACCGCTTAGACCACCCCATTTCGGATCATCAGTAGTAATCTGGATGGCGTATTTATGGCCATCGACTTGTCTGTACCCCATTGTATCCAGCAGCGGCTCGAGCTGCTGGATGTAGTTCTTTGGCACGCCACCGCCAACGTAGATTGCGCCGGTCGTCTCCGACTTAAGCTTTATCTGGGCAATCTCATAATTATCCCTTATTTGATCTATATAGAGTCCCGAGCCCCGACCATTTGAATCCTTTTGTGCGTAGAGGTGAGTCAGACCAATACCTATAGCACTATCACATAGAGCCGGGCAGAATACCGGAATGCCCTCCTCATATGCCGCACGGAGTATCGAATTAGGATCCTCGATTTTGGAGCCCAGGTAGGCTAAAAATTCGCGTGAAGAGTAGCCCCGGGGCTCAAGCTCCGAAGCCAGCTTCGATAGGGTAAGCTCAACGGTCTCGAATTCCTGGTTGTCAACGTAGGTATCATAGATGCGATCAATCTTAAGATCTTCAAGAACGGCATCATCGATATGCGCTGAGCCGACATAGTGATGAAAACCCATGCTCTCGATAAAATCATGGGTCAAATTGGCGCCGGTCGAGACGAGTACATCCACGAAGTGGTTCTTGATCATGTCCCGGATTACTTTGCGAAGTCCCCCCGGAACAATAGCGCCAGCTATACCGAGGAAGATAGTCGCTGTTTCATCCTTCTGCATATTCTCAAGAATGATCCTTGATTTGGCAAGGTTACGACTCTGAAAAGATGTTGCTTCGAATCCTCGTAACAGCTGGTCTAGTCCTTCAATGCTATACAAATCCAGATGCCGGATCGGGTGTTGTAGTAAATCCTTTTTTTCCAACTGACCTCCCACAGAATTAAGTATTGGATACTGCTTGCGCGGTATCGGGCTTTTGCACGCCGAAGCGATCTACTGATGCCCAACCAGCTTATAATAACGCTAAAACATTCAATTCTCAATATATTTTATTGCCACGCAAAAGATTGCATAACAAAAGCCTGCCCTAATTTCCGAAAAAATTTATCGTCAGCAGCTCGAATAATTAGCGCAAGCCCGTTTAGTAAATAAACAATATATAGAATAATGATTTGATATGCGGTAGTCAATAAAAATCTAAAGAATATAGGAATCAGGGGTTAGAATCCAGGGGCTAGGTCACTATTCTACTTTCCCTCTGGATACATTCTCTTGAGCTTTTTCAAAACCTCTTGTAAATCCTGCGGGAGATTGTCTTCAAAGTGGAGACGCTCACCTGTTCTTGGGTGATCAAATTCCAGCCTATAAGCATGTAAAAACTGCCTCTGAAGACCGAGGTCTCTCTTAGAGCGGCCTGAGCCATAGAGCTGATCGCCAACAACCGGATGGTTGATATATTTCATATGTACCCGTATCTGGTGGGTTCTTCCGGTCTCTAGACTTACTTCAACCAGGCTGTACTCGTTGTAGGTTGCCAGTACCGAGTAGTGACTGGTAGCCTCCCGGTTGGCTAGACCCATTACCGCCATCTTCTGCCTGAACTTTGGGCTTCGCCCGATTGGGGCATCAACCGTACCCGTTTTTTCTTTGAAGCGTCCGTGGACTAAAGCTAAGTAGGTGCGCCTTATTCGCCTCTCTTTTAGCTCCGCGCTTAGCTTCTGGTGGGCCTCGTCGTTCTTTGCAACGATCATCAGCCCCGAGGTGTCCTTATCAAGCCGGTGGATGATCCCCGGCCTCATTACGCCGCCGATGCTTGAGAGCTTATCCGCATGCTCAAGGAGCGCGTTCACCAGAGTACCGCTCGCGTGGCCATGTGCTGGATGGACCACCATGCCAGCGGGTTTTGACAGGACGATTATATCGCCATTCTCATACTTGATATCAAGTGGGATCGGTTCTGGTCTGACCTCGGTCGGCTCTGGGGGAGGGATTGTAACATCGACCAGCTGGCCTGTGTGAAGCCGGTAGTTTTTATCGACTTTCTTGCTATCTACAAGAACCAAGCCCTTCTCAATGAGGTTTTGAGCGAAGCTTCTTGAGGGAACATCCGGATGCTTAGAGAGAAATATATCTATCCGCGTGCTATCATCCTCTGGTCCCACTGCCAGAGAAAACTCAAAAGTCTCCTTCTCTTCAGCATACATTATCTATTTACCTGCCTTGCCCACCTCGAGCCTGGACGGTCTCAGATAATAACCAAAAGTAACGGTAAGCCCAGCTATAAATAACAGAGCGCTAAATATCTGGGACGCGCTCATGCCCAGATAAAAAACAGGATTAGTGCGGAAGAATTCGACGATGAATCTGAACAGCCCATAGAGGGTGATGTACATCCAGAACAAAAATCCATCGCTTTTAACTCGTGACCTCGCCCACCATAATATGCCGAGTATCGCAATATTATAAGCGAACTCGTAGAGCTGCGTCGGATGCAGCGGCACGCCAAGTGGTTGCGCGCTTGATAAGCGATTTGTGAAAGTTACCCCCCATGGGAGCGCTGTCTCCTTACCATAGCAGCAGCCATTCGAGAAACAGCCTAAACGACCGACTGCCGAACCAATAGCAAGACTCGGGGCGACTATGTCGGCAACTTTTCCAATCTGCAACTTACGCATCCTGGTAAGGCCAAGCACCGCGAGTGCCCCACCGATAAGACCGCCATAAAATACTAGCCCTCCCTGCCATATCGCAAACATTTGGATCGGGTTGCCGATAAAATCATGCCAGTGGTCTACCACGTAGAAAAACCTGGCGCCAATAATTCCACCGACCATGGCGAACAGCACAATATCGTATGCAAAATCAGGATTGAAGCCTTTTCTTTTCGCTTCGTGGCGAATTATGAAAATGCTTATTAGAAAGGCAAGCGCCATGGCCACGCCATAGGTATGAACACTAATCGGTCCTAATTTAAAAAGTAGTGGTAACAAAAGTTCCCCATCCCTTACCCCGGATATCTGCGACACTATGCTGAATTGTATATCCGGTTTAATTATTTCAAAAACATCCTACCACTTCCAGGTGCACACAACCAGGGTTTAATTTGTCTCTGTGCGTTCCTGGTGTGCGCTCCGTACCAGAAGAAGACTCAGGATAATTACACCTACAACAACGCTCGAATCGGCCACGTTAAAGACCGGCCAGACCCGGAAGTCTATAAAATCGGTAACACTCCCTGAGACAACCCGGTCGATGAGATTTCCGACAGCGCCACCGAGCACAAGACCGAGGCTTATAGCAGTCAACCGGTCTTTTCTCCCAACCAACATGTAGTAAAAGATTGTAAAAAGGATGACCACCATACTTACGAGGAAGAATGCAATCTGCTGGTTCGGCAGAATTCCGAAAGCAGCCCCGGGGTTTTTCACATGGGTTACGTGAAGCACGCCAGGTATCAGCTGAACCGACTCAGTAACGTAAAGCGTATGTCGAATGATCGCTTTCGAGGCTTGATCAATTATCAGTACTAGTATGGCTATAATAAAGAGCAAATAACCAACTCCAAATAAAGTCTACCAGCTCTGCTCTTCCTTCTTCTTATCTTCTATACAGAGGTCGGCATAAGGAAGCGCTTCAAGTCGTTCTCGTTCAATCGGTCTACCGCACACCACGCAGAGACCATATGTACCCTCATCTATCCGCCGCAATGCCGCGTTCACCCTTGCGAGCAAATCACGGGCATTACGCGCAATCGATATCTCATCTTCTCTGAAGGACTGAGCAAACCCGAAGTCGCCCATATGATTATCGTACGCGTTAAGCTCCCCGGTCCACTCTCTCTCCGATTGGTCCATCGTGCTTTCCACATACTTGATCTCTTTCTCCAGGCGCTCCTTCTCATTCAGGAGCCACTCCTTAAACCTCTCTATCTCCTTCTCATCCATGGGAAATCCCCCTAGGCTGCATTACCCGCCACGACATACGCATACATCTTATAATATATTAAATATATACCCATTACCCTCGGGCAACATTAAACCTGCACGAGCACCGATGCGCACCGAGCGCAGAGACCTGGATGTTCAGGTACCCCGCCCACTGTTTCTTCATAGCGCCAGCACCGCTCGCATTTCGCACCCGGTGCAGCTAGTATCTTAATGGCGAGATTTAGTATTGTATCGCTCTTAAACGCATCATCCGGCGCCTCAAAGAACGGGTATATACCGACACTTGAGACTATGAAGAGCTGAGCAAGCATATCCTGGTATTTATCGAGTAGTTCCTGGGTTGATCCATCAGTATAAAGCTCTACCTTAGCTTCAAGTGAGTTGCCGATCTTCTTCGCATTCCGTGCCTCTTCAAGCGCTCTTGATACCTCGCCCCTAACCTTAAATATCTTATTCCAGGTAAGGGAAATCTCCGGGTTCACGAACTCCTTATTTGGCACCGGCCAATCACTTAGGTGAACGCTTTTCTCCTTCTTAACCTTCTCCGGAATATAAGACCAGAGTTCTTCGCTAGTGAACGCGAGAATTGGCGCGAGCATCCTTGTAAATGTTACCAGCAACTCAAAGAGGACCGTCTGCGCAGCTCTGCGCTCGACCGAATTAGCTGCCGAAGCGTACAGCCTGTCCTTCAATATATCAAGGTATAGCGAGCTCAGCTCGTTGGTGAAGAAATTGTACACGGCATGGTACACCGCATGGAACCGGTAATCCTCATAGGATGCCGTAACACTCTCCAAAAGACCAGTCATCTCATGGAGCATCCATTTATCGAGCTCCTGCAACTTATCGTATGCGACATTGTCTAAACCGGGCTTAAAATCGTAGAGGTTGCCGATTATGAACCTGAACGTATTTCGTATCCGCCTGTACGCTTCGCCGACGTGCTTTAGTATATCGGGGGAGATCGCAACGTCGACGCTGTAATCGCTCGATGCAACCCAGAGTCTCAATATATCGGCACCCGACTTTGCGATAACGTCAAGCGGATTAACCACATTCCCGAGGGATTTAGACATCTTGCGCCCCTCGCTGTCTACGACAAAGCCATGGGTCAGCACAGACTCATATGGTGCTTTACCGTGCACGCCCACGGAGGTCATGAGTGACGACTGGAACCAGCCGCGATGCTGGTCGCTCCCCTCGGTATAAAGGTCCGCCGGCCAGCTGAGCTCATCCCTGGTCTTTAGAACCGCCTCATGGCTTACGCCCGATTCAAACCAGACGTCGAGTATGTCTGTCTCCTTTGTGAGGAATTCGCCTCCACACTTGGGACAAGTAAAGCCCTCTGGCAATATCTCTTCCGCGCTCTTTGCAAACCAGGCATCTGCACCCTCGACCATGAAAAGGTCGACCACTGCGCTTATTGTCTCATCCGTTACGACATCCTCCTGGCAATCACCGCAGTAAAATACCGGTATCGGCACGCCCCAGGACCTCTGCCTCGATATGCACCAATCGGGCCTGGTCTCAACCATGCCGATAATCCGGCGGATGCTCCAGTCCGGGATCCAGCGTACCTGGCTTATCGAGTCAAGGGCCTCGGTACGTAGGTTATCGATGTCCATAGAGATAAACCACTGCTCAGTTGCCCTGAATATGACGGGGTTCTTGCAACGCCAGCAGCATGGATACGCGTGCGCCACTTCGGATGAGTAGAGCAGCAGATTTTTATCTCTCAGAAATTCGATTATCGCCTTATTAGCATCGATGATGTACATACCAGCAAACCGACCAGCTTCTTTCGTGAAGTGACCGGTCGCATTAACCGGCATCGGAGCTGGCAGGTCGTACTTCAGACCGGTCATGTAATCCTCCTGGCCGTGACCTGGCGCGGTGTGAACTGCACCCGTTCCAGTATCCAGGCCTACGTAATCGGCGAGCACAACCACCGATTCCTTCTCTGGATACAGCGGATGCTCACACTTGAGAAACTCCATCTCGGTGCCTTTAAAGCTGGCGAGAACCTCATACTCTGAGATGCCCACCTCCCTGATCACATCGGCAACCCTCGCCTCCGCAACTACAAGAATTTCTCCACTGGTCTTTATTGCCATATATGTAGCATCTGGATGCACTGCAACGGCAACGTTTGCGGGGAGGGTCCACGGGGTGGTCGTCCATATAACGATATATTTTTGTTCGCCGAAATCCTTTAAAGGCCCAAATTCGCTCTTTAGAGGAAACTTAACATAGATCGAAGGAGATGTCTCTTCCCTATACTCTATTTCAGCCTCTGCAAGAGCCGTCTGGTCTTCAATGCACCAGTGTATGGGTTTTCTGCGCTTATATATAAGCCCGCGCTTGTAGAGCTCTCCAAACATCCTTACATTTGTCGCTTCATACTTATGGTTAAGCGTAAGATAAGGACTAAACCAGTCGCCGCTCACACCCAACCTCATAAACTGCTCGCGCTGAACATCGACAAAGCGCAGCGCGTAATCATGGCACAACTTTCTAAACTCGACCTGTGAGATACTCTTTGCCTCTTTGCCGAGCTGCTTTTCAACGTTATACTCGATAGGCTGGCCATGGCAGTCCCATCCGGGTACATACGGGCTATCAAACCCCGACATGGTCTTATGCTTTACGATGATATCCTTAAGAATCTTATTCATCGCCGTTCCAGCATGAATATTTCCGTTGGCGTACGGAGGCCCATCATGCAATATAAACTTCTGTTTACCCCTTGACCTTTCACGAATAGCGGCATATAAATCTATATCACCCCAGAGCTTAATGGTATCCGGCTCTCTCTGGGGCAAATTTGCCTTCATTGGAAAATCGGTCTGCGGCAGATTTAGGGTTGTTTTATAATCCTGTTTGCCTTGTTCGCTCATTACGCATAATCACCTCGGTTAATCTGTATCTTAAATTAAATATTTAGACATCGCTGCAGAAAACGCCCACCGTGACTCCTTAAAATAGTCATCGGACGTCTAGAGGTGCCAACGTGCTGCAGTTAGTGTAAGCACGAGACGTGGGCCTGAGATTGCCACGCTCCCATCGGTCGTTCGCAATGACAGGCAAGAAGCTCTCAGCAATCAGCTCTTGACTCTTACTATAGTGCCCGCACTCTTACACTTTATGTACTGCAGCACGGCAGTACTGCAGCACTGGGTAACTACTCCCGCATCTCTTTCCTTCATCGACATTCGTACCTTGGCACCTTGGCACATCCAAGACAGTACCCACAACTCTTTCCTTCACTAAAAAAGTCCTCTCTCGTAAAACAAGGACGAGAAAGGACCCGCGGTACCACCTTGATACATAGTATTATACCGTATGGATCAAACCATGATAGCGGTTATCCCCCAAGTACTTCTGATAATACCCATAAGCGCAGCTCCCGAACATCCAATGCGTCTACAAATGCATTTACCTGCTCGCGAAGCCGCAGATCGGGCTCGTAAATATAGATCGCCCCGTTATCGCCTTCCTCTTTTTTTAGAAGACCACTTTCGGTGAGATGCTCAACAGCTTTTTCGATATCGTTCTCTCTGCGCCCGAGGTGCATCGCTAAATCAGATACCCTGTCTCTCACGCCCGGATTTTGATGGTAGAAGACGATTATCGCCCATGAAGCAAGTGAATTTACATATGAACTAATAAAAGACTTTAGACTACTATCTATGGTTTTACTCATTAGATTTTGGCACCCGTGCACTCCTTGCGAACACTACGATTTTTTCATAGCATCCTGTAAACTAGCTATGACCTTATCGGGAGCAACCCCTTTTATATATACTCCCTTGTGTCTACCCTGCTGACCTGATTTTATCTCAAATTGTCGTTTTGGCAAACCCAAAATTGCAGATAGGAATCGAATGCACTCTTCATTCGCTCTACCCTCAACCGGTGGGGATTTTACGGAGATCTTAATGCTATCACCATGGATCCCGATAAGCGCCGTCCTCGAAGCCCTCGGTTGAATCCATATACGTAGTAGCGTGCCATCACCGTAGGGGGTTACGTACATTGCTTAAAATCTTCTCTTTCACCATGCAACCAGACCGTGGGTTCTCAAACCCCCCGCGTCCCGGGAATAATGTTGTTTGGTATGTAAGGCTCGGCTGTGTACTTCCCGGACATCAATTGGGTATCCGCTTCTTCCTCGACTTCAGCCATGCTGAACCTGGGCAGTTCCATGGTAAATACTTCCTCTTCTTCAGCAGAAGGTTCTTCCATAGAAGGTTCTTCGCCCAGCCCCGGGATATCGCTTCCGATATCCGCCAGGGCGGCCGTGCTATCTGCAATCCGCATGTAAGATTCGAGCATTGCTTTGAACTTACCTCTAAAATCCTCCTCTGCCTGCTTTAGGTGATTTAAGGTCGATCTATATCGGCGGTTCAAATCATGAGATTCTTGCACGATCTCTTTGGCTTTAAGCCCAGCTTCCTTAATAGTAAGCTCGGCTTGTTTCTGAGCTTGCGCGATGACTTCCTCGGCTGATTTTTGAGCTGTGAGCAATGTGTTTTGAAGCGTTTTCCCCATACCGGAGTAATTCTTCAGCTCCTGCTTTACCTCTTCCAGTTCTTCTTTTAGCTCGATATTTTCCTTGAAAATATGTTCGTATTCCTGTGCAACCTCATCCAAAAACTTGTCGACTTCTTCTTCTTGGTAACCGCGCATAGCTCTATGAAATTCTTTGTTATGAATGTCTAGGGGTGTTAACTTCATCTACATACCCTCCTTCGAGCAGGAAATCCACAAAATCGTCTTCGACTATCAGCGCATCTCTTATCTTCAACTGAGTAAGGAACCTCGATTAAACGACGTAACACACTAAGCGATACCGATGCGCCAGAGAACCTGCTGTACGACGCTATTTATAATTCGTAAGAGGATAAGCGCAAGAATCGGCGAAAGATCCCATCCCATGCCCCCGATCATTATCGGAGGTATCACATTTCTAAACGGCCTTAATATTGGCTCAGTTACGTCGTAAATAAAGTTAAGGATCGGTTTGGTAATACCATTCATCGGTGTCGGTATCCACGTTAATATGATCCGAACCAGTATAAAAATTTGAAGAAGCCAAAATACGGTATCTATTACTCCGCGAATGCTAAACGGCACTTTATCAAATTCCTCCAATTAAGCCAGTTCCCCGGCTCTTCTTATTGCAGCTTCTACTGCTTCTTGTACTATAGACCTAAATTCGCGTTTCGAAAATACCTGCAGAGCGGCCATTGTCGTACCGCCCGGGGATGTTACCATCTCCCTTAATTCCCCCGGTTCTCTACCGGTTTCTTGCAGCATAGCTACAGAGCCTGCCATGGTCTGGACAACAAGCTCCTTGGCAATGTCCCTGTTAATCCCCGCCTTTACAGCCGATTCAATCAGCGCCTCGACCATAAGAAAAAAATACGCAGGGCCCGAACCGTTAATGGCAGTTGCCTGGTTTTGTAAATCCTCTGGAAGCTCCACCGCTTCACCGACAGATGAGAAAAGCCGTAATGCGACTTCGGCGGATTCATCGCCGGCGTACATGCCGCGACTAACAACCGACATACCTTTCCCAACCAGCGCCGGCGTGTTCGGCATCACCCGGATTACCGGAATCTCTTTACCGATAAGATTACCGATCTTTTCCGTCGTAACGCCCGCAGCGATCGATATAACGAGCTGGTCCTCGTGGAATGCATCCCTGACTCCGGATAGAACCTCCTCCACCTGCTGCGGCTTGACAGCCAGCAATACTATGTCGCCTCTTTCTACCGCGTCGCGACTATCCACCGTAAATTCTACCCCATATTTACTCTCAAGAACCTCTAGACGATCTACACTTATATCATTAAGGATAACCTGTCCAACTTCTATGATACCCGATTGGAGAAAACCCCTGATAAGGGCCTCTCCCATCTGCCCAGATCCTATAAGGGACAGCTTCTTACCCGCCAGCAACAATTAATCCCCCTAAAGTTGATTGAAAAATCCCTTCTCTTGCAGGCGTCTTCTTTCCTCAGCCGAAACCTCCACATTGCTCGGCGTAAGTAAGAACACCCTGTCGGCGATCTTTTGCATACCGCCATCAAGGCCATATGTGAGACCGCTCGCGAAATCAATCAACCTTTTTGAAAGGTCGGCGTCGCTTAGCTGGAGATTTATTATCACAGGAACATTCGATTTAAACTTATCAGCGATCTGCTGACAATCATTAAAGTTTTTTGGCTCGATGATGTGCACCTTAACCTGGGGTGGTGGCGATATCGAGTGCAAAGAGGCCGTCTTCCGAGCTCGCTCTAAATCCGGGTAGCGCGTTATCTTGCGCACCGTTGGCGCCTGGTCGAAATCCTCAAAGCTATCGTCCTCATCTAAATCATCATATAT
>DASQQM010000243.1:0-3017 GCA_035643475.1 Anaerolineae bacterium
GAGCGGTCTCCACCCAGTCACCGATGGTCGAGAAATATGTGATCCACTCCCCCGACAGCCGTGTGTGAACATGCCCATCGCCATCGTAGCACTGAAGAGCAAGTGCAGGTGATGCGATAAAGATAAGAACTACCGCAAGTATCAGACCGATGGATTTTCTAAAACTCATACTGCTCCTCCTTTAATCAATCCTTTAGAAAAACCGATTTTCACTTATCAGTAAACCCTAACGTCCCGCCCCCTTGGATGCTAGGTTAGATAGCTTCTCGAGCAAATACCCTATGCCAAGCCCCAGGAGTCCCCAAACAACCCACGAGATGTTTATGGCTATGAAAAGTCCGAACCACCCAAATTCCACCCCTAAAGGCAGCAATTGTATAAGTAGCAAAGTTATAAAGGCGCCAGGTAAATAAAAGGTCAAAACTGCGCCGAGAGGGTCCATATTCGGACCAAGAATAACAGGCAGAATCAGGGCAAGCGCAATAAAAAATATGCTAAGGTAGGCTGCTAATCGCCTACCCCTGGCATAGAGTAGATAGAGAACGGAGAAGTACACTGCTCCTATGATGCCTGAAGCAAGACTAACAAGAGGTACTATGAGATAAATAGAGCTCTCTGTGATCTCTGTAAACTCAAGGACAAAGACCACAGAAAGACCCATGCCAATGGAAAGGCCCAGAGCAGTAAGAATGGCTACAGCGACAAAACCCACTAATGCCCACATAATCCGTTTGTTCATACTGTGCTCCAATCACGAGATCTTTGGCTTACTACAATCGATAACAGCATTGCCATATCCATACTAAATGCTCCTCTGGGAAATACCGTTGAATAGGACTTTTTAAAGCCCGCTTGGCAGTGGTCTTACAAAATGGCGCTATGTACTCTATCCTTTATCCCATAAACCCATTAACATTGCCAACTTTTTAGACTGTAAGTCAAAATATCCTGCCGATCCGTACCGTTGCTCTGCTATAGTCCCTAAGACCATTCGCCTGAGCTCGTATTTTCGCTTAACTAAATGCCGTTAAAGCGATTAAGCGTAAAAATCTTTACCTCACTTATATCGCCCCCTTATGGAATTCCTAAGGGACCTTCATAGGCAACCCATGTTAATCAAACTGGCACCTCCTCTTGCTAAATGGCCCGCCTTTCGATCTCTTGGTTAGAAGCCTACACAAAGAGGTGCCCGCTATCTGTCGACCAAAGGGCTCAATTTATGCGAATCCTTGTCATCCAAAAGACCCAATTTCAGGAAGCGACTACCTAAGACGCAAAAGCGATTGATTGTCAAGTCGGCGAAGGGGCTCAAATTTTGGATTGCTGCAGAATTCTTGCCGTCCAGGAGCTCAGCTTAGCTGTTTTTGTTATCTGTTGAGTTGAGCTTGTTGAAGTAGAGGATGGCTTCCTTCCTGGATGAGATGCCTAGTTTTTTATAGATGCGATAGAGGTGGTTCTTGACGGTCTTTGCGGAGAGGTGGAGCTCTTCGGCGATCTGTGGGCTGGTTTTTCCCTCGCTCAGGCAAGAGAGAATCTCAAGCTCACGGGGGGAGAGGGGGGCAGACTTTGCGGTAGCTGCCAGTAGCTCCTTCGCCTCATGAAGGCGCTCTTGCGCTTGAGCAGAATCATTCTGCGCCTTCTCAACTTGGCTGATGATGTATGCCGGATACCCGAAGAAGACTGCGACTAAAAAGAAGGCGAAGTAATTCGAGATGAGCGTATCGAGATCGTTGTGTGCGACAATTCTTGCTACGGCGTTGCCATTTATGGCAAGGCCAACTGTGTAGAGAATGCTAAAATACCCGGCAGCAGCCACCCCGCCTCGTACGTGAAAGAAGAGCGCGGCGATCAGAAGAGAGGTAAATGCATATAAGAAGTAAGGACTCTGCCAGGTGCCACCGGTAAGCCACATTGAGATTCCCGACAGGGTAAGGTCTATCCCAATAAGCAGGGGAAACCTTTTAATCACATCCGTTGCCCTCTGCCAGAGTAGGGTAAGCAGCAGGCAATAGAAAATGAGGGCGAGAAAGAGAAGGGGTGACCCCGTGCTCATTCCCAGCATGTAAAGAAGCGCTACATGAAGAAGTGTGACCCAGCGTATTGCTAATAGGTGAAGAAGATCTGCCCCTGCGTTACTCAATAATGCTCTCCAGTACTGCAACTTGTGAGATAGCCTCCTTCTTTGAGGATACGTTAAGCTTGCCATATGCTCGACTCAGATACGTCTTAACCGTGCTCCTGGAGATTCCGAGCTCTTGCGCAACCTGCTCAATCGTTTTCCCTTCTAATGAGAGGATAAGCACCTGTATCTCACGCTTGGATAGTTTGCTTGCCCTCAAGCGCGGCTCAAGGCACCGGTTTGTCTCTTCGAGTTCAAAATCGATGATGGCCTTCCTTCTCTTAGCAGCATCGAGCTCGTGTAACAGCCCTGCCAGGTAGGCGGTAGAAACGCCGGCGAGAAGGAAGAACAAAAAGTCGGTTACGATGTGCTGCCCGGCGCGCACGACATCTATTACTCTGTAGCCATTCGCATATACGGCGATGATAAAGAGCGCGCTTTGGATGCTGGCGGTATAGAGTGCACCGGGGTAGCCGAAAAGAAACGCCCCGAGAATAAGCGGGCTGAAGCTGTAAAGGTAGTACGGGCTTTTAAACCCGCCTGAGCCCAGAATAAGAATAAAGCTTACCAATGTGTCGATCAGTAAAAGGGAGGGGTGCTTGTTAAGCATGCGTATGATCTGGTATCTAAATACCAGTATGAGCACGTTATAAGCGACCGCGAGGAAAAATGGTAACATCGGGGTAGCCTTTGCCCCAATTAGAGCAAGAACGGCTATATGGGCAAGTGTTAACAAGCGAAACCATAAAAGAGATAGCGTGATAGTTTGCCTAGGTGGTGTACCTACCAAGGGACTCATAACTACTTGACCTCACAATTTGCAACCATTTCCATACGATGCGTTTTATGGGGCACTATGGCGATAATATCATGTGCTAGTGGTGCTATCAAGCGCAAA
>DASQQM010000244.1:0-3351 GCA_035643475.1 Anaerolineae bacterium
ATCGGTTAGGGTATACTGCTATTCACCTTTATAGAGCGTTTAGAGCTCTGTCCTGGCCCTTTATCCTTCCATCTAAAGGGCTTTACCCCAACGTCGCTATATAATTAATGTATCGGCAGTTTACTAAGTCATCATTACCATAAATTTCCAGTTATTTGGTTTACGCTTACCTAATAAGAGCTTTGCTGCAAATGTAACGGTAGATTATTTATCCGGGGCAATTTGATATTGTGGTACGATCGTGCCGTAAAGTACCCTCTACGTACAGCCGATATCTATGCTTCTGACTACAGACCTTCTTCTAGCTCCTCTTCCAGCTGCTCGCCCTTTCCGCAACAATCATCTGGGCTCGGGGTGCACTTACCATTACAGCCACAACGCAACGCCTCGGCCAACGCTATCTCTACCCGCTGCCCTGATTCGAGCTCAACAATAACGGCCTCTTTGGGGACGCTGAACTCGACGATTCTTGCGAGGCCCCACTCGGTGGTAATCTTGGTGCCACGTCGTGGCGCGCGTTTTTTAAAATCGAGATAGGCCTCGTATTCGTACTTCAGGCAGCACATCAGCCTGCCGCAAATACCCGATATTTTGAGCGGATTTAACGGCAGATCTTGCTCCTTGGCCATGCGGATCGATACCGGCTCAAAATCGCCGAGAAACACGGTGCAGCAGAGCCTCTGCCCACAGGAGCCAAGGCCGCCGATCATCTTCGCCTCATCGCGAACGCCTATCTGACGAAGCTCAATTCTGGTCCTAAACACAGAGGCAAGATCCTTAACTAGCTCGCGGAAATCAACGCGGCCGTCCGCCGTAAAGTAGAATATAATCTTGCTCCCGTCGAAGACATGCTCGACCTCGACCAGCTTCATCTGAAGCCCGTGCTTTACTATCTTCTCTTCGGCAACCCCGTAGGCATCTTTCTCTTTTTGCTTGTTCTTCTTGAGCTGCTCTTTATCTGCTTCCGTGGCCCTTCGGACCACCTTCTTTAACGGGACGGTGATCTCCTCTTCGGTAACGTCCAATGGGGAGGCGACGACCTCTCCAAACTCCATCCCCCTGGAAGTTTTAACAATGACATTATCGCCACTTCGTAGATCGACACCATCTGGGTCAAAGTAATAGACTTTGCCAGCTTTCTTAAAAACAACTCCAACTACTATTGGCATAGACTGCCAGGACCTCCTGCTCGTTATTGACCGAAATATGATGGGCGTTGCACAGCTACGACACTATGTATTTTAAATAGCATCGTTTCAAAAGCTAATTGCATATTAACATTAAAACGCAATAGTTGCTTTGTTTCCTCAAGTATTTGTAAGCATTTGGATATATCTGCGCACGTCAGAAGATCGGCATGCTCACTGACGTCAAGAATTCGATCTTGGTTGGTTAGGAGATCTTGCCTACCGGTCTCTTTTAGGAAGGCGACATCGCGAAACCATGAGATCATTATAGTGAGGATCTCCTCAAATCCCTGGTGCTCCTCACGAGTGATCTCTCTTTTATGACGCTGCTCGATATAATGCTTAACCTGCGAAGGAGCCCCCTTGGAACCGAACTGCTCTTTAAGTGCACGGAGCTCCTTTTCATGCTTTTCTTTGAGCTCACCAAGGGGTCGCTTAACCTCAAACAGGAGCTCTTCAGCGGTAAAGCTGAGGCGCGCACTATCAAAGCGGCCGATATCACGAGCAATCCCCAATACCTTTTTCCGTCGCTCTTTTTTCGCGACTGACGTCGCGAATGAGATTGCGGCACCCAACACACCCGAGCTGAGCTTAGTTGCGAGGGATGCCTCATCATAGCTCAAGCCGTGCTTATCGATCAGAAACGATACCATCACCCGCGCCGGGATTGACCTGAACTGGATCTGCCGGCAGCGGGACACAACAGTCGGCAGCATTGCCTCAATATTGGCGGTAACCAGGATGAAGACCACACCTGGCGGTGGCTCTTCAAGGCCCTTGAGCAGTGCATTTGCAGCCTCAACTGTGAAGCGGTCGGCCTCATCGATAATGAACACCCTTACATTGCCTTCGTAATTCTTAAGTGATATGAACTGCTGGAGCTGCCGTACCTGCCCAATAGTTATGAAATTACCCTCCGGCTCGATGAGGAAGACGTCAGGGTGAATCTCATGCGAGACCTTGCCGCATGACATACAACGGCCGCATCCTCCTTCTTCACAGTTTAAGGCGGCTGCCATCGTCTTTGCGGTAGTCCACTTGCCGACGCCCCGGGGTCCTACAAACAGCCAGGCATGGCTGCCCTCCCCGGATCGGAGTGAAGCGCGGATCTTATCTATAGCATCGTCCTGGCCGATAATAGTCGACCAGAGAAAGTTATCCTCCACAAGCAGCAATTATATCACAGCAGAGCCTCTACCGCCTCGGTGATTACTCTGTGTATCTCATCTACGGAGCGAGTGCCGTCAACGATGAGCCAGCGCTCTGGTTCCCTGGCGGCAAGCTCCTGAAACCCGGTCTCGACACGGTTATGAAAGTCGATCGATTCTTGCTCGATCCTATCAGCTGCAAGCTGCGTTGCCCTGCCCAGCCCAAGCTCAGTGGGGACCACAAGGAGAAAGGTGATATCGGGCTTGAGGCCCTGCGTGGCGCGATCGTTTACCTCCAGGATTAAGTCTAGCGGTAAGCCCCGCCCGAAGTGCTGATACGCAATCGATGAGTCGATATACCGGTCGCTTACTACTATACTTCCCCTATTAAGGGCTGGTCGTATCAGCTCAGCAACATGCTGTGCCCGGTCGGCCGCGTAGAGTAATACCTCGGTGTGATAATTCATCTCGGAAAACTCGGGGCTGAGTAGTATTCGCCGGATGGCGCTTCCTATCGAGGTGCCGCCTGGCTCGCGCGTCATCGTTACCTCGTGCCCCTTGTTTCTCAAATGTTCCGCAAGCAGGGCTATCTGGGTGCTCTTGCCGCTTCCCTCAATCCCTTCAAATGTTATAAAAAGGCCATTCTTCAATTGACTTTCTCCTATAACTGCCTATAGATCTGCCTGTTCTTCTCATACAAATCATTGCCTCTGACATCTATGGCAACCAGCACAGGGAACCTTTCAACTTCAAGCCGGTATATTGCCTCGGGACCGAGCTCGGGATATGCTATGAGCTCAGCCTTCTTGACGTAGGTCGAAAGGAGGGCCGCCACGCCGCCGGTCGCCGCAAAATAGACCGCATTGTGCTCGATTAGGGCGGATTTTACCTCGGGGGAGCGCGGTCCCTTGCCAATCATCCCCTTGAGGCCACGGGCGAGAAGCGCGGGCGTATAGGGGTCCATCCTGGCACTTGTTGTCGGGCCAATGGAGCCGATAACCTTTCCAGGTGGTGCG
>DASQQM010000245.1:0-3580 GCA_035643475.1 Anaerolineae bacterium
TCCAGCCCGCCTTAGCGGCCCACCCTAAGTGAGTCTCAAAAACCTGCCCGATGTTCATTCTCGAAGGCACACCCAGTGGGTTCAAAATGATATCGACCGGCGTTCCATCCTCTAGGAATGGCATATCCTCTTCGGGCAATATCTTGGAGATAACGCCCTTGTTCCCATGCCGGCCAGCGAGCTTGTCGCCCTCCGATATCTTCCTCTTCTGGGCCACATACACCCGCACGAGCTGGTTAATGCCCGGCGCAAGCTCGTCACCGGAATCGCGCAGGAAGACCTTTACGTCTATAACCGTCCCGCTCTCACCGTGCGGCACCTTAAGGGAGGTATCTCTTACCTCACGCGCCTTCTCGCCAAAGATCGCCCGCAGGAGCCTCTCTTCCGCGGTAAGCTCGGTCTCGCCCTTCGGCGTGACCTTTCCTACGAGGATATCACCAGGGTTAACTTCGGCTCCGACGCGAATAATCCCCCGCTCATCGAGGTCCTTGAGGACCTCTTCGCCCACGTTCGGAATGTCGCGGGTAATCTCCTCTGGGCCGAGTTTCGTGTCGCGCGCATCTATCTCGTGCTCCTCGATATGTACCGAGGTGAGTAAATCTTCCTTGACTACTCGCTCGCTGAGAATGATAGCGTCCTCGTAGTTGTAGCCTTCCCATGGCATGAATGCAACCAGGAGGTTTCTACCGAGTGCGAGCTCGCCCCTATCAGTAGATGGACCATCAGCAAGCACTTGACCCTTTGTAACCTGTTGGCCCTCATACACTATCGGCCTCTGGTTTATGCAGGTTCCCTGATTTGACCGGCGGAACTTGGCAAGCCGGTATGTTTCTATGCCGCCGCTCTTTTTCGCCAGGCGAATCATATCCGCCGACACAAAGGCTATTACGCCATCGTCATCCGCCACGATAACTTCACCAGTATCTCGTACCGCCCGGTGCTCAACGCCGGTTCCAACCAACGGTGCTTCCGTCCGCAATAGCGGCACCGCCTGGCGCTGCATGTTTGAGCCCATGAGAGCCCTATTGGCGTCATCGTGCTCCAGGAACGGTATGAGTGCCGTTGCTACTGATACCGTCTGCTTTGGAGAGACATCCATATAGTGGACCTTCTCCGGTTCGACTGTATCGACTTCCTCACGGACCCTAACAAGAACCTTATCCTGCTTAAAGAGTCCGGTTCCCTGGTCAAAGGGGGCGTTTGCCTGTGCGATAATATATTTATCCTCGTCATCGGCAGTTAAGTAATGAATTTCATCTGTGACCCTGCCGTTTTCAACTTTACGATATGGCGTCTCAATGAACCCGAACGGGTTTATCCTGGCATAGGTCGCCATCGAACCTATCAATCCGATGTTTGGACCTTCCGGTGTTTCAATTGGGCACATGCGGCCGTAGTGCGACGGGTGAACATCTCGAACCTCAAAGCCTGCCCGCTCACGCGATAGACCGCCCGGCCCAAGCGCACTAAGACGGCGCTTATGAGTTAATCCTGCAAGCGGGTTAGTCTGATCCATAAACTGCGAGAGCTGGCTGCTTCCGAAGAACTCCTTAATTGATGCAACTATCGGGCGTATATTAACAAGGGTCCTCGGGGTCATTGTTTCAACGTCGAGCGTTGTCATGCGCTCACGAATGACCCTCTCCATCCTCGCAAGACCGATACGGAACTGGTTCTGTATCAGCTCACCAACCGAACGCACACGCCTGTTCCCGAAGTGATCGATATCATCGACACCAACAAGCTCAAAGCGATCGGTAAACATGGTCGGATCCATCAGTGCAACCATATACTGAATGGTCGCAAGAATATCATCACGCGTTAATACCGTTGTCTCTATCGGAAGGTTGAGGTCAAGCTTTTTATTTATTTTGTAGCGCCCAACCTTGGCAAGATCGTACCTCTGCGGATTGAAGAATAGGTTCTCAATGAGGGAGCGCGCGCTCTCTACGGCCGGCGGCTCACCTGGACGGAGGCGCTTGTAAAGCTCAATCATCGCCTCCTCACGCGTCTCAGTAAAGTCTCTCTCCAGGGTCTGCCGCATCGGCTCAGCGTGGTTGAAAAGCTCTAATATATCATCATTCGAGCCAAACCCGAGCGCCTTAAGGAGAATTGTCGCTGGCTGCCTACGCTTGCGATCCACGCGCACGCTGATCACATCGCGCTTATCCGTTTCAAGCTCAAGCCATGCGCCACGGCTTGGGATGACCTTGGCGAAGTACAGTATCTTATCCGACTGCTTATCAACTTCACGATCGTAATATACACCAGGAGACCGCACCAGCTGGCTTACAACAACGCGCTCGGTTCCGTTGATAATGAACGTTCCCTTATCGCTCATTATCGGAAAGTCACCCATGTAGACTTCTTCTTCTTTGATCTCTCCGGTTGTCTTGTTTATCAGGCTGGCGGTTACATCTAATCGTGCCGAATAGGTCATGTCCCTTTCTTTGCACTCGTTGACGCTATGCTCCGGTTCGCCAAACCTGTAGCCACTTAGTTCGATTGCTAGGTTTCCGGTAAAATCCTCCACAGGAGAGATATCCCGAAAAGCCTCACCTAAACCCTCATCAACAAACCACTTGAACGAATCAACTTGTACAGCAATTAGGTTTGGAAGCTCTAAAATATCGGGGGTTTTAGCGAAACTTCGCCTGTTTCTTAAACCTAAAGCATTTTGCAAGGGATGAATTCACTCCTTAAATTGGTAATGTGGGAACATATAAATGCAAAATAACAGCATAGCGAAATTTCTATGCTGTGTCAATATACATAGAGGTCTAACTTGAAAAACTCTTAGTGGGTGAGAGCCTTACTCTGCCTCCCACCCACAACAGCATACAACTAAAGCCGAGTAATCGCAAGAGAATAATTGTGCGAACTTATGTAGACTCAAAAATTATTTGAGCTCAACGGTTGCGCCAGCCCCCTCTAGTTGGGCCTTGATCTTCTCAGCCTCATCCTTCGAGATTCCCTCTTTTACCGGCTTGGGAGCACTCTCAACCAGGTCCTTTGCCTCTTTCAAACCGAGGGCAGTAATTGCCCTGACCTCTTTAATAACCTGGATCTTCTTGTCCCCAGCGCTCGAAAGGATAACATCAAATGAGGTCTTCTCCTCCTCTGGAGCAGCAGCGGCTGCACCTGGAGCGGCAGCAACAGCTACCGGAGCGGCAGCGGTAACACCAAATGTTTCCTCGATCGCCTTGACTAAATCGTTAAGCTCAAGGACAGTCATAGACTTTATTGCCTCAAGAATCTCATCGTTAGTAAGCTTTTTGGTCTCTGCCATATGTTTCACCTCCCATTGCAAACGAGTAAAAGGTTTGTTGTACACGGCAGGTGCTTGCGACTTGATTACGAGCCGTGTACCAATGCTCGTATTCACCGCTTTTATGCACTCTTCTGCTCAGATACCTGACGTAGCGCTACGGCAAGTCCGCGTACGATTCCATTTAAGCTACCGGCCAGGCCATAAAGGGGACTCCTGAGACCGCCCATAAACATGGCCAGTAGGACTTCCCTGGGCGGTATGTCAGCAAGTGCTTTAGCCCTGTTAGAGCCGATAACCATACCCTCAACA
>DASQQM010000246.1:0-7203 GCA_035643475.1 Anaerolineae bacterium
CTGTAAAGCCATCCATCGCCATAAGGATCATTGTTTATTACCTCAGGGGAATCCACGACCTTTTGATTTACCTGGGTGACCTTACCGCTTACTGGCGTATAAAGGTCGGAGGTTGATTTTACGGACTCTACCTCACCGATCATGTCGCCCGCAGCAATCTCATCACCAACCTCCGGTAGATCGACATAGACAATATCCCCCAGCGAATCTTGAGCATAATCGGATATCCCCACAGCCACCATCCCATCTTCAACCCGTACCCACTCGTGCTCCTTGTAATACAAAAGCTCTTCAGGTGTCATAACCCAACCTCCTCCTATTTCTTTATGAATGGTCGATTTGTCAATCTTCCTACCAGTTCCTTGCCAGCTTTCTGTATCTTTATATCCATTCCTGTTTGCGTGTATGAGCTCAGGACATATGCCATACCGATCCCTCGCTTTAGCACTGGCGAATACCCACCACTGGTCACGCTTCCTATCTCCTCACCCAGGGTAGTAAATAGTCTCTCGCCACCACGCGCTATTCCATGGTCGAGGATGAATCCTATTATCTTCCTACCGACTCCTTCTTCCTTCTGCTTTAGCAGTGCTTCTTTACCGATAAAATAACCCTTCTCGAACGAGATAAGCCATCCTAAACCAGCTTCCAGCGGGGTCGTCTCGGTCGTCAGATCCTGGCCATAAAGGGGATAGCCCATTTCCAGCCTGAGGGTATCTCTTGCTCCGATTCCGACCGGCTTTACACCCGCATCGAGAAAAAGGCGCCATGCACGCTTTGCCGTTTCCGGATCGGCGGCGATCTCGTATCCCTCCTCGCCGGTATACCCTGATTTCATTACCGTAATTTTGTTTCCGTTAATCACGACATTTCTAACAGTATATTGCTTATATAACCCCGAATCCTCGTTGAAAATTCTTTTCAGTAGCTCAGGCGATCCCGGCCCTTGCAGGGCAAGAAGGCAGAGTTCGTCGGTATGGTCTTTTACCTCAACCTCCGGCAATTTATGCTCAGTAAACCAATTAAGTAACGTGCGAAGGCGCGATGCGTTCGCAACCACGAAGAACTCTCGCTCATCAAAGCGATAGAGTATGTCATCATCAATAATCCTGCCATCCTCATTGCAGAAGACAGTATACGCCCCCCTACCGATCGATATTTTGTTGATATCAATTGGCACTAGGCTCTGCAGAAACTCCGCCGATCCTTGACCGTTTATGCTAATTTTCCCAAGATGCGAGATGTCAAAAATTCCGGCCGAAGATCGGACTGCCATGTGCTCATCTATAATGCCTGAATAATAAAGCGGCAGCTCCCAGCCAGCAAATTCGGTAAATCTGGCGCCAAGCTGCACCTCCTCATCAAAGAGCGGTGTCTTTTTTAGCATCCCATTTTCCCCGTTAAGCTATGGTATCTACCATAAGCATTTCCCTTTTTACTCACTACTGAAACCGTGCATAAGAGTGCATGATGATTCCTCTTTAGTTATAATCGATTTCTGCCGATTTATATGGTGCACATAGATACGCTTTGATACCATATGCCAAATCTGGTAAACTGCCGGTTGTCGGCGACTGGAGCAGGAGGTAGAAATGAATATAGCACTTGAGTTAGAAAACTTGGCAAAAACATATAAAATCGGCTGGAGAAGGACAGAGCGTAAAGCGGTCGAAAATATTAGTCTTGCCGTTCCTTCCGGGACGGTCTTTGGCCTTCTCGGTCCAAATGGGGCGGGCAAGACGACGACGATAAAGATCGCCATCGGCTTTCTCCGTCCTGATTCCGGGCGTATTAGTATCTTCGGTCAGGCAAACAGTCGTAAGGCACGTAGCCGGATCGGCTTCCTCCCGGAACAGCCCTATTTCTATCCCCACCTCACCGCTGAAAAAGCACTCGATTTTTATGCGAGGCTTTTCAATATGCGTAAGACTGAGCGCAATGAGCGAGTGAAGCTTCTCCTGGACACCGTCGGTCTCTCCGACGCAGCAAAGCTTCCGCTGAATAAATTTTCCAAGGGAATGCTTCAGCGGTTTGGGATTGCCCAATCACTAGTGAACGATCCTGATCTGCTCATTGTTGACGAGCCCGCATCTGGCCTTGACCCGATCGGGCAGATCGAGATGCGCAAGATACTCACAGCGCTCAACGCTGAGGGCAAATCGATTCTCCTAAGCTCACACTACCTCTCGGAGGTCGAAAATCTCTGCCACGAGGTTGCGATTATTAACAAGGGCGCGGTCATCGCCCGCGGTAAAATAGAGAAGCTACTGGATGCAGGGGATTCCTACGCCATCACTGCGTCATCGCTCCCTATGGGATGGCAACCGTTCACGCTACCGGCTAACGTGGAGCATGTGAATGGCCTGGTGCGAGTGGTTGTCGATAGGAACCACCTTGATGGCGTGATAGAAAACATTCGCTCCTCGGGTGGATTTATCGAGGGCGTGCAAAGGACCACCAAAACCCTGGAACAACTGTACATAGAAATTATCGGGGGTGATATACATGGTAATTAGGGCTATCGCTGGAAATGTAATCCGAGAGGCAATTAGGCAGAAGATTGTCTACGTGACGGTTCTTTTTACGCTTCTTCTGTTTGCGATCGAGCCATCGATCCCTTCTTTTAAGGTGGGATTGCGCATCCAACTTTTCCAGGATATCGCGCTTGGCGTTGCCTATATCGCTATCGCAATCCTTGCCATTGCCTTAACGGTAAACCAGGTACCAGGCGAGGTAGAGAGGAGAACCATTTACAACATCTTCTCTAAACCGGTCCGGAGGAGCGATTATCTTATCGGAAAATATATCGGCGTTCTGGTAGTTATAGCTGCATGCGCTCTTATTATGGGGTTTGCGGTCTTCGGCTTCGCATTCGCCTATTTCGGAAAGCTTTCCTTTGGGCTCTTCCAGGGGATTGGAATGACGGTCCTTGAGGCGGCACTCATATCAGCCTTTGCGCTCCTCATGTCTACGTTCGTGTCTCCGACCGTCAATGTATTTGCATGCATCCTCTTCTACTTTGTAGGCCATGTTAAGAACGGCGCGCTAACGCCTACGCTCGAGAGCGGGGGTGCATCACATGCTGTTGGGCTCGTCCTCAAATACCTCCTGCCATCCCTTGAGAACTTCAACGCCAACGAGGCAATTGCACGAGGGGTTATGTTAAAGTCGGACTTTTTGCTGGAGGTTTTTCTTTATGCGCTCGCTTTTTCGGCTGCTTTACTTGTTATTGCCTCTCTCTCCCTCAATAGGAAGGAGCTATAATGGAGGATAGGTTGCCCACGCTTAACCGTAACATTAATGGAGTAATCGCTTCAATCATAATCAGCAGTCTCCTCTTGTCGTCAGTATTCCTGCAAGCAGGGATCGATACCAAGCGTAGTAGATTGGGCCTTATGACCACCGGGGTGAAATCGACTGTAGATACAGCTGCCCAGTTTCTTGGAGGCCTACGCTCGGCTGTGGCCGCAGTTCTCTGGATCAAAGTCGACCGGGTCCATCATGCCTATTTTGAGGAGCGAGGAGCGGGGCTAGAAAATGAAGACGAGCTAATACCACTCTACAGATTGGTAACCTGGCTCGACCCGCATATCTACGAAGCCTATTACGTCGGAAGCTATATGCTTTATCTATTTGACAGGCCCGATGAGGGATGGAAGTTCGCTCTTGAGGGGCTTCACATGAACCCGGAAGTAGCGAGAATGGAATTTAATGTCGGTTACCTGGCGCTCATTAAAAGAAATGATTATAAATATGCTATTCCGCACCTTGAGCAGGCCTATTCCCTCGCCCAGGATGACGAGGATAGGTTCTACGTGCTCTCGAATCTCGTGGTTGCCTATAGTAAAGCTGGTATGGCTGAGAAGGCCGAAGACGCAAAAGAAAAGCTATCTAAAATAGCGAATAGCCCGACAGCGTCAGGAGAAAACGACGAGCATGAACATGAGCACGAAGAAGAGCACGATAAACAGCCTAAGTTCTCATGGTAGTCCAGATTTCATGCTCAGCCGCAAAACACGACCTGGTTGTCATCTATATCCTGGTGGGCTCAGTATAAGTGTGAAGAGCCCACCAGTTTAGAATCAGGTTAGAGAACGTAGTAGCCTCAACTCATCGCGCACAAGGCGAGTGATTAAGAAATTATTGCGCACATGTAATCTCCCGAGCCGGCCCTGCTCGGCGGCCGTCTCGGGATTGGCCAGAAGCTCTAAAATGCGCCGTGCAGCTTCCTCAACCGACTCGACTAAGAATCCGCCACCGCCAGCCATCTGGATCGGAATACCCCCGGTCCGCCCAGCAACTACCGGCGTTCCCTTCCATAACGTCTCGGAAACTACAAGGCCAAAGCCCTCCCGTATCGATTTCTGGACGACAACGTCAGCCAATCGCTGGAATGCATTAACTTGCAGATCCCCCACATCGGTAAAGACGTTTATCTGCCTATCCTTCCGGCTGGCCTCTATAATCTGCTCATACATATCCCAGCCCTCCGGATCATCGAGCGCCATTGATCCTACAAGGGCAAGACGCACGTTCGACCGTTCCTCCTTAATAAGGCGGTAGGCTTCAATTACTCCAAGTGGGTCCTTCCACCGATCAAAGCGTGAAACCTGGCAGATGAGTGGGCCCTCCTGCGGTACCCCGGTCCAGCTAACCAGATGCGATCCTATGTCCTCAGGAAGTTCCATATTCTTGGGGCTTAGGGGATCGATAGCCGGGGTGATGGTCTCTGTCTGAACACTTACCCCACGCGGGATAAAATCGCGCAGGGTGAAGATGGCCGCATCGTATTCATTAACGAATGGCGCTAGGAAATCCCATACCCCAGGGTTTGGATTGGAGGTGTCGATATGGCAGCGCCAGCACCAGTGAGCACCGATATCGGGACAAAAGCTCCTGAGTGCGGCAGGCTGTGGGTCATGAACGATTACGAAGTCGTACTTATCAGTTAAGGTTCTTGCGTTGGAAATGCTGTAGGCAATGTAGGTCTCCTGATCGGACCGGGTAAGGTTATACTCACCGCCCTGAAGGGCATTATGGAAGCCTTTGGTCACCCGGTAGAAGGATGCATCACCCGAGATCACCTGCCAGTGGGCATCAATACCGAGCGCACGCTCAAGCGGCACTTGTGAGCGGAGGAGCTCAGAAACGCCTCCCCCATAGGGGGTGGAATTTATATGCAACAGTCGCGCTCCGTTTAACTCCCTTGCGAGCTGGCGCAGACCAGCTATCTCCTCCGGCAGTACCTTCTCATACATATCAATCGATAATTCCCCGATGTCAACGGGCTGCGGCATCCCTACACGATCTCCTTTCTGAAACCTATCTGTCCTGGCCTCAATATTCGATCATCAGACATAGTGGCATCAAATCGTTTGAAACCACTCATATTTATCCACCTACATTATTACAATATTAATTCCCACCAATCAACCTTCTTAAATGCGTTACATAGCAGATGGGAAAGTATCTGGTGGACCATCGGATACGGGTTCAATATTAAGCGAGCGCAAAGCGGAGGTCTTGTCGATGTATAAAAATGCATCATACTGGTCGCTCAAGATGGTCTGTATATAGTTTGCAAACTCCGCATTGGGGTCGTATACCACGCCGACCGCCCTGTGTCCCTTCCGCTCTAATAGAAGCTGCGCTCCACCTTTATCCGCCGGGAAGAGTACTATCCGATTTTTCTGGCCTAATTCGTGAAATATGCCTTCCCAGCTCTCGTATACCGCTGATGGCATGGTCACTTTACGTGCGGGGGTATTCCAATCGTCCGCAGCGATCACGCTTCCTCCGTAGGTACCAAAGCCTATGAGATACGTCTCCCCCACCGGTAGTGCATCCCTTACAAGTTGACCGATACTGACCTCGTTGATCTCTCCCCTATCAGTGGCCCGCATATCTCCTACATGAGTGTTATGGGCCCATATAATACCCTTTGCTTCAGCGGTTCTCGTGTAAAAATTCAACAGGCGGAAGAACGTATGCGCCATATGCTCTTCTCGCAAGTTCCAGGATTCCGGGTCACCTTCAAGCATGACCCGGTAATACCGCTCAGCGTCCAGAGCGATCAACGCATTCTGCTCAGCATTAAACCTCTCCTCGGCTTCACCTGTAGCCCCAATTGGAGGAAGATGCTCTAGTGTGGATAGCAATCTTGCCACTTTATCCTTGCATGATTCGGGCATTGACTCGGTTGTCCAGGGATAGCTGTTCACGGTATGCCGGTATGGCTCAAAGCACCGGTAGACCTCTCTTGCTATCTCTGCTGCATCGGGAATGGTTCTCTCTAGGTACTGAACCGCTACGTTAAGCGATTCCCATAGGCTGTAGACATCAATACCGTAAAAACCAACCCTTTGCTCCTCTGCAATGTCCTTGTTGTGGGCTGCAAGCCACTCAATGAACTCCTCTACCTCGTTGTTTGCCCATATCCAGGTAGGCCAGCGGGTAAATACAGATAGAGCATCCCGTGCATGTCTTACTAAGGGATCACCTTTCACATAGCGATTTACCCGATAGCACTCTGGCCAGTTACCCTCAACTGCAACAAAGGAAAATCCCTTCTCGTTGATCAACCTTTTGGTAATCTGCGCTCTCCACTGGTAGAATTCATGCGTCCCATGCGTTGCCTCACCGATGAGGACCGCCGTTTTACCACCGGCTTCTTCGATTAAGAGATCCAGGTCAGCTTCGGTCTCGAGTGAAAAAGATATGCTTTCGATGTCGTTTATCATGTAGTAAATGATACCCAAAGTAACGAAGGGTAAAAAGTGACTGCGGTTTGTTAACATCACTTTCGTGCAACCCTTATGGCGCACGATCCACGTTACTGATTATGAGTGGTAAGCGTTTTTTAGTTACGTGGTCAGGGTTGCTAGCACGACATCGGAAAAGTTCGTCGCGATCTCATCTACTCCCATAAGAACCAGTTTTTCCGCGAGATCTGCTTCGTCAACCGTCCACGTCCCGACAAAGAGGTGGCGCTGGTGACAGTAATGGATTCGTTCTTCGGTAAGGGTGGAGTAGTGTACGGTTACCGAGTTCGCATAGCTATTAAACGCAGTACGTACGAAATCGGAGAAAGCAGCATCGCTAGAGCCGACATCCCCGCCACCGATAAGCGTATACGGAATCCGCGGGGCTATTTTCTTTGCTGCAGCGATCGCATCAGCATGAAAACTCACCAGGTTTACCCAC
>DASQQM010000247.1:0-11609 GCA_035643475.1 Anaerolineae bacterium
CCCCGGACGCCACGTTTTGGCGCATCGATAAAGGAGATAAAGCCGACAAATGTTAGATCGAGCTCATCGGCCTTCGTGTAGCTCGGCTTTTCCTCGATCTCTTTCATAGCGATACCGATAAGTCGGAGGCCTTGCGATGCCATATCTTTATAGGTCTTTTCGATGTTGTCTCTAACCTGATCGATCGGGCGTATCTCGCCAGCTATATCGGCGTGGGAGCTTACCTCGATGACCGATTCGGGGGCCCCTTTGCAGATGAGCATCGTTTTCCCGTTGCGGGCGACAACGCTCATGCGGCGGCGTTCGAAATCGAACTCGTTATAATCGATCACATGCCAAGGGGCGGTGCTTATCCGGTTTTTTCTCGCGTAATCGAGTACGGCTATATCGATGGGGTTGCCTGTAAGCCTTCCCCTCCGGATGACAGCTGAATTGCAGAGCACGCCATAGACGACGAGATCGGGCCTCTCCTCCTTGTTTATGCCGAAGGTATTTTCGAGGGATACTATGCCTTTTGTGAGCGTTCCGGTTTTATCGGTGCACAATATATCCATATTGCCGAGATCTTCTATCGATGAGAGCTTCTTGGTGATCACCTGGCTCCTTGCGAGATAGAGAGCACCTCTCGATAGCGTAACCGTTATAATTGCAGGCAGTGCCTCGGGCGTTATTCCAACAGCAAGCGCAAGGGCAAAGAGGAGTGATGTGAGAATGCCCCGGCCGAAAAATGCATTTGTGGCGAATATGAAGGCGGTCATCGCCAGTATGATGACAAGTAGGAGGCGACCGAACTGGCTGATCCCTATCTGGAATTCCGATGGCGGCGCCTTCTCACGCAGGGATAGCGCAACGCGCCCGAATTGCGTATCCGCACCGGTATTTACTACAACGCCTGTGCCTGCGCCGTCTGTAATTATCGTCCCCATGAAGACCGTATCGATCCTCTCCGCCTGCGGCTTTGTTGCGGCAACATCAACGGTTACCTTGGGCACGGGCAACGATTCCCCCGTAAGGGCGGCCTCATTTACTGATGCATCTTCTGCATCGATGAGCTTGGCATCGGCGGGGACGATATCGCCTATGTTTAGATGGATGATATCTCCAGGGACGAGCTCGGTCGTATCAATTTCCTGCTCTTGTCCATCGCGCCTTACCTTCGCCCGGTAGGTGATATATTTGCGCAGGTCCTCCAGGGTCTGCTCTGACCTATACTCTTGTATGAAGCCGAGAGCGGCATTAACGACAACTATGCCGACGATAAGGGATGCCTCAATCCTATCTCCAAGCACAAATGCGATTATTGAGGCAACTATCAGTATATAGATAAGCGGGCTCTGGAATTGGGCCAGGGCGATGGTTGCCGCGTTTCTGCGGTATGCGCGCGGTATCAAGTTCTTGCCGTACCGCTCAAGGCGCCTGCTGGCGTCATTCTGGGAGAGGCCTTGGTATGATGTCCCGAGTTCGGCCATTAGGTACTCAGAAGGCTTTGCATGGTCGCTTTCCTGGGGTTGATTACCGTAATTAATGTCCATATCTGGTTCTTTCCCGCATGGATAAAAAATAATAAAATCCTAATCAAGGTAGGCCTGTTACGAAGGACGGGCAATGAAAATTAAATCGTTTGAATTTAATATGGGAGAGCTTGCCGGCTCAATGGGTGATTTTGGCACTCTTTTTCCCCTGGCGATAGGCTATATAGTCGTGAACAAACTAAATCCCGCCGGATTTCTAGTGATGATGGGGGCGGCAAATATAGCGACTGGCCTCATCTACAGGCTGCCGATGCCGATCGAGCCGATGAAGATACTCGCTGCAACCGCAATCGCGCAGCACTGGACCCCATCGATGATCTACGCATCAGCGTTCGGTATGGGTATCGTCTGGCTTCTTATCACTGCTGTTGGCGCCATGAAATGGCTCGTGAAGGTTACTCCTATGAGTGTTGTAAGGGGAGTGCAGGTTGCGCTTGGAATAATGCTGGCCATCCAGGCATATCCTATGATTACAACCTGGTGGATGCTCGGTATCGTATCGGTAATCATCATCCTCTTTATAAGGGACAACCGCTACGCGCCGGCCGCGGTTGTCCTGATGCTTCTCGGAATAGTCATAGTATTTGCAAAGGGACAGTTTAACCAGATCTCCCCGCCTGGCTTTTCTATACCACCGCTTACGAGCTTTAGCCCTGGCGAAGTTTGGCAGTCGCTCCTTTTGGCAGGATTTGCGCAAATCCCGCTCACCATCGGCAATGCGATCATAGCGACGGCGGCGTTAATAAAATCGTACTGGCCGGAGAGAGAAGATGTAACCGAGCACAAGCTCGCGCTTAACCAGGGGGTCATGAACGTAATCGTCCCGTTCTTTGGCGGCATGCCGATGTGCCATGGATCGGGTGGTCTTGCGGGACAGTACTTCTTTGGCGCAAGAACAGGCGGGACCAATATCCTCGAGGGGATGGTTGAGATAACATTAGGCCTCTTCTTTGCCGGATCGATCGCAGCGCTGTTCGGTGCTTTTCCGGCAGCCATTATAGGAGCTATGATGTTTCTCGTGGGAGTTGAGCTCACCAAGTTTGCAAAGGACGTTCGACTCAACAAGGAATTAATCCCGATGGCAACCACCGTTGTTCTTGCGCTCGCTACTAACATGGCCGTCGGCTTCTTTGTTGGGATTGCTGTGTATCATCTTATGTACTACCTCCTCAGAAAAAGGGATGCCGCAAGGGCAACCGTTTAGATGTCTGGTTCAGAAATTATAATCCCTGGATTGTGATGGGGGTAGATGGCGTTAAGGAATAGTTATCAGATAGTTATCAGATAGTTGTCAGATGGTAGCTAAGGGCAGCTGCTTATGCAGCCGCCCTTAATTGTTAACGACTGCTACTGTCGAGCCGGTTTGCAGTTTGGATCGCCAACTCTGCAGTTTGTGTTAATTCCGAGAACCCGGTAGAGGGCACAACAACCGGTAGCAGCCGTAAGGAGAAGAACGCCGCCAGCGATAGATGCAATTATTCCGGCAGTGCTGCCATTTAGCCCTCCCAAGCCGTAAAAGCCATAGGTTAAAAGACCACCACCCAAAACCAGCCTGATAATGCGTTCTGCAGGAGATTCGTTAATCCACACTATACAACACCTCCTTCAAACAGGTTGTAATCCTTTCTTAGCTGATCCTTAAGGATCGTATCGATAAGCTGGCACGCTTGCGCGAGTTCGGGGTAGGAAACGGAAAAGTACACATTTTTCCCCTCCTTGCGCGATTCAACCAGCTTATAAGTGGAGAGAAGTGATAGGTGTTGCGACACATTTGACTTCTTGGCGTCACAGGCTTCCACAAGCTCGGAGACGGTCATTTCGCGCTCTGCCAGTCGGTGGAAGATCTCGTGACGCAGAGGATTTGAGAGTACTCTAAAAATTTCCGCGTGTAGCTTAAAAATCGCCTTTGACATATTCGCCTTCCTATAGTTTAATAATTATTAAACTATTAAACGATATGCAATTAGAAAAGTCAACAATTCAAACTGAGATAGTGGTATTTATCTAGATATCGAGATACAAATATCGGTTCTTTGATAATCTATCGATCGTCTCTGGGATTGTGCGGAAGAATTGTGTAAAGTATATCTGCATCGCTTTTGAGCTCGTCCTGCAGCCCACATACCTTGAATGTTGCTCAAAATAGTTTTAAAATATAAGGGTTGCGGGTGTCATGCACTCGCTTAACATGGTGATCGTAGCTCAATTGGTTAGAGCGTCGGACTGTGGCTCCGAAGGCTGTGGGTTCAAGTCCCATCGGTCACCCAAAGATCGAATTGCGATCTTTAATTAGAGGTGGGAGATTAGAGATTGGATTTGCCTGATAAGGAGGCATCAAGAGGTCTAATCTCTGGTTTCTAATCTCTAATTTATTTTTCGGGCACTTAGCTCAATTAGGCAGAGCGGCGGACTCTTAATCCGTAGGTTACAGGTTCGATTCCTGTAGTGCCCACAGAGCCAGGAACCGGAAATCAGAAAACAGAGATCAGATTGAAGGTCTAGCATGCAAGAATAATTTAGAAATTTATCCCGTCGAGCGCCGCTATTTTATTTGATTTCCGAAGGCGTGAAGCGCCGTTCTTGTCTCTGATTGCTGATTTGCGAGAGTGGCGGAATTGGCAGACGCGCTAGACTTAGGATCTAGTGGGGCGACCTGTGGGGGTTCGAGTCCCCCCTCTCGCACAGAAAAACTGCCCTTGGGCAGTTTTTCTAGAGAGTAGAAAGTAGATTGAATTATTGAGGGTAAAGTTTGAAAGGTGTGGGTTGCAAATACCTGCAGACCTTTTTCTACTCGGTCTACTCTCTAATTTCTACTTTCTGTATTCCCCTCATTAAGGGGAGGTTAGGTGGGGTGAGTACCCTCGTCTCGTACCCACGTACTGACAGCTGATGGCTGATAGCTGATAGCTAACTTAAAAAGCCAGCTATTGCTTAAGCACTTAGGGATTAGAGAATAGAAAATGGGGAGCAAAGAATCAATCGTATCTTATTATTTTTTACTTCATTTTCTTGTCTAGGGTATGGGCTGTAGCATGATGTAAGAGACGGTCTGTAGTTTGATTAAGTCGCATGCTATAATCCATACTCTTTCCGTTTATAGGAAGCGCTTGTTTAGCTATTAACCAATAGCATACAAACATAAGAATTATTACTGGTATAGGAGGCTTATATTGAAGACAGAGGTTGAAAGGTTAGAGGAGAAGGATACCGTACTTCTAAGGGTAGAGGTTCCGGCCGATAAATTTGGCAAAGCGGTCGACGAGGCATATAAAAGGATAGCGAATCAGCTTGTCATCCCCGGCTTTAGGAAGGGTAAGGTTCCAAGGCCCGTCATTGATAGTAGGATCGGCAAGCATTCTGTTCAGGAAGAAGCGCTCCAAAAGGCCTTGCCATCATACTATGCTGATGCTTTAAGGGAGGCTGATATTGAGCCCGTTGACCAACCCGAGGTTGATATCGTTCAGGTCGAGGAGAGTAAGCCGCTTATATTTACCGCTAAGATAAAGGTTATGCCCGAGGTAAAGCTCGGCGAGTATAAGGGCATAGAGGTCGAGAAACCATCGACAGAGGTCACCGAGGAAGAGATTGACCAGCAAATAGATGCTTTAAGGGATAACTTTGCCAGCTTGGAGCCGGTAGAGGAAAGGCCAATCAAAGAAGGAGATTTCGTTCTTATAGATTTTGAGGGCTTTATCGGTGATGAGCCCTTTGAAGGCGGGTCGGCTCAGGATTACCTGCTTGAGGTAGGATCAAAGACATTTATACCCGGATTTGAGGAGCAGCTCATCGGGATAAATAAGGGTGAGATCAAGGATATAATAGTAACATTCCCGGAAGATTACGGGAGCGAGCAGCTTGCAGGGAAAGAGGCAAGATTTAAAGTCACCGTAAAAGAAATTAAAGAGAAAAAGCTACAAGAGTTGGATGACGAGTTTGCAAAGCAGGTAGGCTTTGACACGGTCGACGAGTTACGAGCAGATATAAGAAACAAGGTACAGGAAGTAAAGCAGAAGCACGCCAATACCGAACTAAGGGGAAGCGTAGTTGATAAAGTAACCGGCGCCGCCGAAGTAGATGTCCATGATACGATGGTTGAGCAGGAGCTCGATGAGATGCTCGAGGACTTCTCGAGCGATGTCAGAAGGCAAGGGCTGGAACTTGATCAGTACCTTACCATGGCGGGGACAACCGTCGAGGAAATGCGCAACGATTGGCGTGCGAGGGCTGAAGAGAGAGTCAAAGGACGCCTGGTACTTGAGGCCATATCAAAGGTAGAAAATATTGAAGTTACGCCCGAAGAGGTTGATAATGAAATTAAGAAGGCTGCCGAGGCAACTGGCAGAGACTTTGAAGAGGTAAAGCAGATCTTCCAGATGCAGGGTGCAATCAGCAGCCTTAAAAAGAGGCTATTGGTAGGAAAGGCTATCGATTGGCTCGTAGAACATGCGAACGTAAAGGTCAAGGAAGATACAGAGAAAAAAGAAGATCAAGAAGATAAGGGGACGGAGTAATGAGTGAGATTATCAGAAACCAGTTAATACCTATGGTTGTTGAGCAAACTGCAAGAGGAGAAAGGGCGTATGATATCTACTCTAGGCTTTTAACGGAGAGGATTATCTTTCTGGGAACGCCGATTGATGATAATGTATCAAACCTTATAATTGCACAACTACTTCATCTTGAATCGGAAGATCCCGATAAAGATATTAACATCTACATAAATAGCCCAGGTGGAGTTGTTACCGCTGCACTTGCCATTTATGATACAATGCAATATATAAAGGCTGACGTATCGACTATTTGCGTGGGTCAAGCTGCAAGTGCCGCGGCGCTCCTATTAACCGCGGGCGCCGCTGGGAAGAGATATGCTCTTCCGAATGCACGGGTGCTGATCCATCAGCCGCATGGCGGTGCAACGGGCCAGGCAGTCGATATCGATATCCAAGCAAGGGAGATCTTGCGTACCAGGAAGGTACTGGATGAGATCCTGGCCAGTCACACAGGTCAGTCACTAGAGAAAGTGCACGATGACACGGACAGAGATTACATCATGACTGCCGTTGAGGCTAGGGAATACGGTATCGTCGATGAAGTCATCACGCAACGCAAGAAGTAAGGGAGGTAGCTATGGCTAAATTCAGCGATAATGAGCAGCTCAAATGCTCTTTTTGCGGAAAAAGCCAGCGACAGGTTAAGAAATTAATCGCGGGTCCTGGTGTGTATATCTGTGATGAGTGCATTGATCTTTGCAACGAAATAATAGAAGAAGAGCTAACAGAAGAGGTTGAGTTCAAACTAGAAGACCTCCCGAAGCCGAAGGACATATATAGCGTCCTCAATGACTATGTCATTGGCCAGGAAACAGCCAAGAGGATTCTCTCGGTGGCCGTGTATAACCACTATAAGAGAATCCAGGTTGGGCCGCATGGGGATGATGAGGTTGAACTGCAGAAGAGCAATATATTGCTGTTAGGACCTACCGGCTCTGGTAAGACTCTGTTGGCTCAGACACTGGCCAAGATTCTTAACGTACCGTTTGCTATAGCTGATGCGACGGCGTTAACGGAGGCCGGATATGTGGGAGAGGATGTTGAGAACATCCTTCTCAAGCTAATCCAAGCCGCCGATTATGATGTTAAGAGGGCTGAAACGGGTATCATCTATATCGATGAGATCGACAAGATCGCTCGCAAGAGTGAGAACCCGTCGATTACCCGAGATGTTTCAGGCGAGGGCGTCCAACAGGCGTTGTTGAAGATCCTGGAGGGTACTGAAGCGAGTGTGCCGCCGCAGGGTGGGAGAAAGCATCCGCATCAGGAGTTCATCCAGATTGATACCACCAATATATTATTTATAGTCGGTGGTGCGTTTGCGGGCCTTGATAAGATAATACAGGGCCGTACTGGCAAGAAAGGTCTCGGCTTCGGTGCAGAACTCAAGAGCAGGGATGAGCAAAATGTCGGTGCAATCATGAGTCAGGTTCTGCCAGAAGACCTGCTTAGGTTCGGTCTGATACCGGAGTTCGTAGGGCGGTTGCCCGTTATAGCGACTGTAAATAACCTGACGGAAGATGACCTTGTACGGATATTAACAGAGCCGAAGAATGCACTTGTTAAGCAGTATAAGAAGTTCTTTGAATATGATGGCGTAGAGTTGGTCTTTACCGAGGAGGCGCTTCGGGCGGTGGCCCGTAAGGCGATGACGCGCGGGACTGGTGCCCGTGGCTTGAGAGCAATACTCGAGAATGTACTGCTCGATGTCATGTACGAACTGCCATCTCGCACGAATATCAAGAAGTGCGTCATTACAAAGGAAGTTATTGAACAGAGCATCGAGCCGACGCTTCTCACTGAGGGCATGGAAGATGTAGTTATATCAGATGCTGATACTGAGGCTTCGGCTTAAGCAAAAAAGATATAGGGATGTAAAAGGCAGCTTGTAAAAGCTGCCTTTTTTGTGCTGTTATAACGATGGTATAGGTTGTCTATATTTCAATCATGTGAAAACTCGGATAACATAAATAAAGATATGGGTGTAATCTTTCACTTTACTATATCCGATTAAAATAAAAGATCTCTTTTGGGAAAATAATGACTGACCAGTTGTAGGGCGGTATTTTATGGACAACTATGACGTGGTCTTAAACCAATTAATACAAAGGCTTGCCCGGTTCAATTACGCGATAGTCGGCACCCGTACGGGAGCTGAATTTGATCTCGATAACGAGGCGCTGAGATTGCGTTTTTTAGGGCAGGAGTATATCGTCTCAAAGACGGAGTGCCGGCCATTACACTGTAGCCCCGAGATCAATACGAAAGATATGATCCTCATAATAGATTACCTTTTATCCTTTGGGAGCCTAGATGCGGGCGATGGCTGGATCGACTTTCGCGATTTACCTGGCTCAATGCCCTACGATGGAGCTTTTAGGGCCAACGTTGAGTCGGTGCTCGAGCGAAATGTGTACGAAATCATACAACGCAAGGGTGATATGATAGAAAAAT
Source organism: Anaerolineae bacterium (assembly GCA_035643475.1). GTDB lineage: Bacteria > Actinomycetota > Aquicultoria > Aquicultorales > Aquicultoraceae > DASQQM01. The sequence goes on from DASQQM010000247.1 coordinate 8,537, forward strand.
ACGACGGCTATGACGCAGTTGGATTTACAACCTCTGATTTCGCGGTCGTGTTTCAAGTTTTTCCGCGGGTGGATTGCCTGATCCTTCTCTGTGAGGGGGACGATGAGATCGGTCCAGGGGCAAAGCTTCTTTTCTCCTCAAAGGCGCATCATTACCTTTCTACCGAGAGCCTAGCAGCAATTGCTGAGGCGCTCACCAGAAGGCTTGTCGATGAATAACATTCCCCGACCGGCGATTGCTAGCACATGGCAGCAATCCAATCGCACCATCTGTGTGTAAGGCACTCTACACCTGCTTACACTGCGGTATACCCTGTGGTATTATATTCATTAGCTCAGGAGCCAGAAGTCAGAATCAAGGAGCCAGAATGATTGTACGTGCGCGCCCAAATTCTGAATTCCGACTCCTGAATTCTATATTCGTTTGAGAAGGGGAGATAGATGATTCAAGAGACCCTGCCAAAGGTGTACAACCCCCATGAAGTTGAAGCAAAATGGTACAAGTACTGGGAGGAAAAGTGCTACTTCCACGCGAAGGTCGAGCCGGGCAAGAAACCGTTTACAATAGTGATCCCACCGCCGAATGTGACCGGCTCGCTCCATATGGGACACGCCCTTAATAACACGCTCCAGGATATCGTCATCCGCAAGCATAGAATGCAGGGCGATTCTACACTATGGCTTCCAGGTACTGACCATGCTGGAATCGCAACCCAAAATGTCGTCGAGCGACAGCTGGCACAGGAAGGGTTGACCCGCCAGGATATAGGAAGAGAAGCTTTCATACAGCGCACCTGGGAGTGGAAGGAACTCTATGGTAGCCGGATTATTAATCAGCTTAAGCGGCTTGGTGCAAGCTGTGATTGGTCACGAGAGCGCTTTACTATGGACGAGGGCTATACCAAAGCTGTCCGGCGGGAATTCGTGCAACTTTACCATGAAGGCTTAATTTATAGGGGCAACTATATTGTTAACTGGTGTCCGCGTTGCCTGACTGCAATTGCGGATATCGAGGTAGAGCATGCCGAAGAGGAAGGTAATTTCTACTACGTAAAATATATGATCAAAGATTCAAGTGATTATATCACAGTTGCCACTACGAGGCCTGAGACGATTCTCGGTGATACGGCGGTTGCCGTCCATCCTGAAGATGGCCGCTATAAAGAGCTTGTCGGGCTAACGGTTATCGTCCCGATTGCAAACCGGGAGGTACCGGTTATTGCCGATGATTATGTGAATCCAGATTTCGGAACAGGTGCGCTTAAGGTTACGCCAGCCCACGACCCGCACGATTTTGAAATAGGTGAGCGTCACCATCTTAAGAGCATCAGCATCTTTACTCCTGAGGGAAAAATGAATAAAGAGGCCGGTAAGTATGAGGGCATGGACCGCTTCGATGCCCGTGAGGCAATCATAAAAGAGCTTCAGGACAAAGATTTGCTGATAAAAATAGAGCCGATGAAGCATTCGGTTGGTCACTGTTACCGCTGCGATACCATCATCGAGCCATATCTTTCCACGCAATGGTTTATGCGCATGAAGCCCCTGGCTGAGCCTGCCATCAGAATCGTCGAGGAGGGCAAGATCGCGTTCGTGCCTGAGCAATGGAAAAAGACGTATTACGATTGGATGTATAACATAAGAGATTGGTGTATATCGAGGCAGTTATGGTGGGGCCACCAGATTCCGGCCTGGTATTGCAAGGACTGCGATGAAATAATCGTCACCGAGGAAGCGCCGACGCATTGTACGAAGTGTAACAGCACCAATCTCGAACAGGACCATGATGTTTTTGACACCTGGTTCAGCTCGGCTCTCTGGCCATTTGCAACCCTCGGATGGCCGGAGGAAACGGATGACCTTAAATACTTCTATCCGACGAGCCTTCTTGTAACCAGCCACGATATAATCTTCTTCTGGGTTGCAAGGATGGTAATGCAAGGCCTGCATTTTATGGGTGAGAAACCGTTTGATGACGTCTATATACATGCTTTAGTAAGGGACGAGTTCGGCCGCAAGATGAGCAAGTCCAGGGGTAATGTAATAGATCCCCTGGATGTTATAGAAGAGTTCGGAACGGATGCGCTGCGCTTTACGCTCTCAAGTATGGCGACACCGGGCAGAGATATCTTCTTGTCTAGGGAAAGGATAGAGGGATATAGAAACTTTGCCAACAAACTCTGGAATGCCTCTCGCTTCGTTATGATGAACTTAGAAGGCTACGAGAAGGCAGAGATTGCTGACTCCGATCTAGAGACTGCCGACCGCTGGATACTCTCCAGGATGAACCATACTACCATGCACGTCGATGAAGCAATTAAAGTTTATAATTTCGCTGAAGCAAGCCGCTTAATTTACGACTTTTTCTGGAGTGATTTTGCCGATTGGTATGTTGAGCTTACGAAGCCCAGGCTTTACCAGAAGGAAAGCCTGTATACAAGGCAAATTGCACAAAACTTGCTCGTAAATATCATGGACCACACGCTAAGGCTCCTGCATCCATTTATGCCGTTTATAACCGAGGAGATATGGCAGAAGATTCACCAGGTGAGCGGGAATTCGTCCGTTGAGAGCATTGTGATCGCTCCGTGGCCGAAGGTTGATGCTTCTATGATCGATGCCGCCGCCGAGGCCGATATGGGTCTGATCCAGAGCGTTACCTCCTCTATCCGATCAATTAAGGCCGTTCTCGGAATAGCGTTGACCAAGCCGGTAAAGGTTCTACTTAATACGCCAGATGAGAATAAGCGGGATATCCTTGAGCGGGATAGCTCGTATATATACGAGCTCGCGTGGGTTGATAATCTAATCATCGGCTCAAATATTCTCAAGCCGGAGCATTCGGCCGTCGATGTAGAGCAGGGTATCGAGATATTTATGCCCCTCAAGGGGCTCGTCGATATCGACGAGGAGATAAGGCGTCTTGAGAGGGAGCTGGCGAAGACGGAGGCGGATGCGGAAAAGTCGAGGCGGAAGCTGGCAAATCCCCAGTTCTTAGCGAAGGCCGCTTCGGCGGTTGTCGATATGGAGCAGGCCAAGCTCGCAGAGTTCGATGATAAGATAGCCAAGCTTAA
>DASQQM010000248.1:0-6939 GCA_035643475.1 Anaerolineae bacterium
CCTTTAACTGTGCCACCTCGCTCACCCCTGTCAATGGGTTTACTTATACCGATACAGCCTGTATTCCTCCACCGGCCACACGTAAAACACGCGTTACGGGTTGCCCACATCGGTCGATCAAACCCGATCTGATATGCTTGCATTACAAGGCTGACTGCTCACTGAGTACCTGTATCGTTAGCTCAAAGGCAATCTCGCTCTGCTGGATATCATTCTCCTTGGTATTAAATGCCACGTGGGGCGTAAACCAGAACTTAGTAATCGGGAGAGACATCAATCTCCCGGCGGAATCGAGCGAAAAATCGGCGCTCTCGACATAATACCCGTCAAAGACCGCCTTAGCTATGATTCCATTATCAAGCGATTCATAAAGGGCACCCGCATCTACAAGGTGGGGGCTGGCCGTATTTACCAGTACCGCCGTCGGCTTCATCAGCTTGAGCTGATCCTTACTGATAATGCCCCTGGTATCGGGAAGCAATGGTAAATGGAGACTTATGACATCGCCTCTTGATAACAGCTCTGGTAGATCAACAAATTTTACCCCGAGCTCGCCCTCAGTCACTTCGTCACGCCGCACATCGTAATAAAGGAACTCTTTGAGCTCGAAGCCCGAGAGCCTCTTTGCAACGGTCTGTCCTATCCTGCCCATTCCGACAATTCCGACGGTCTTCCCCTCTAGCTCGCTCCCCTTTGCCTGCGTCCACCTGCCGGCGTACACCTCATTGACAATATACGGAATATCTCGTAGTGCGGCGCCGATCAGAAAGACCGTCATCTCGGCAATGGCATTTGCCGAGGTGCCAGTCGTCTCGAGGGTGATGTCACGCTCCTTCATCTTCTCCATCGCATCAGGAGTAAAAGATGTTTCAGGTTGAGTCCCCCAGAAAACAACCACCTTTAATCTATCCGCCATATCGATAACCCGCCTGGTTACCTGCTCACTCCCGCCCAATATGTAGCCATCTGAGCCTCTTATTTCCTCAACCAGCTCATCCTCACTGAGATCGGCTGGTTTTTTAATAACCGCCACATCGTGCTCCTCAAATTCACGTATCGCCTTCTCGGTAAGCACATCCCCAGTTACTAAGACACGCATGTTCCCCAACCTTCAAAAATTCTCATACGGGGGATTTTCCCCCGCACCCCCATCGGCAAACAGCAAATCTTGGTCCAACCCACTTTCTACTTTCCCTCCACCGCCCAGCAATCCGACCAGTACATGGCACGGATACTGCGATAGAGCACAACAGCTCTGTTAGTAGACTTACAATTCTTAATGGATTATTTTGGAATTGGGCATGAATAGCTCTACATCGATAGCTCTAGTGGATATAATATCGCTATGGCATAAGTACAGCGCCACAGAGGCGACGATGTACTAGAGAGTAGAGAGTAGATTGAATTATTGAGGGTAAAGTTTGAAAGGTGAGGGTTAAATTACCTCAAAGCACTTTCACGCGGTCTACTCTCTAATTTCTACTTTCTGTATTCCTCTTTCTTGAGGAAAGAGGGTAGGGCGAGGGTGAATACCCTCATCGGATACCCACACGCTGATAGCTGATGGCTAACAGCTGATGGCTCCTTATCGGTCAAAGTATGGGTGATGGAGTGCTAGAAGAATACCGAAAAAAGAGGAGATTCAATAGGACACCAGAGCCATCTGGACAAGGGGAAATTAGAGGGTACAATCGGTTTGTGGTGCAAGAACATCATGCCAGCCACCACCATTTCGATTTTCGTCTCGAACTCCCATCGGATTTTTTCGAATCCGACACTCCTTCGGGGCCGATCGTATTGAAGAGCTGGGCGGTACCAAAAGGAATATCCAATGAAAAAGGGGTTAAGCGGCTTGCAATCCAGGTCGAGGATCACCCCGTGGATTATATCGGTTTTGAAGGCACAATACCGGAAGGACAGTACGGTGCAGGAACGGTTATTATATGGGATACAGGCACCTTCGAAGTGCTGCAGAAGAAGCCGAATAGCCTTAAGTTTGCCCTCTACGGAGAGCGCATCTCGGGAGAATTTCATCTCGTTCACACCACCCGCCATAAGGGCAATGAATGGCTGATTTTCAAGTAAATCCTACTTCACCTTGCTTTATGGACAAGCGCCCGTAGTGTAGAAGCAGGCGAGTGCTTGCCTAAAATAGGCAACCAGTATTATTTCTTATAATTACTGGTTATGGCACTAGTCACAAATTATCATCTGATCGGTCGGTTGACTTAACGCATCTCTAGTGGTTAAATGTTGAACCTGTATGGTACCTTTTCGCAACTTCTATTGGACAAGGGTTATTATAATTAGCGTACTCATACTTTCTCTGATGGTCTCACCCGCACTGGCATCTCAATTAGATACCAAGCGCAGGGAGTTAGGAACTGTTAAGAGTAAGATTGAGACCAACAGGAGGAAGATCAGCGCTGCCGAAAAACGCCAGGCAGAAGTTCTCCAAGAGATCGAGCTGAACGACCAGAAGATCGGGCAGCTCCAGAAGGAGATAGACGACCTCGAACTGGACCTGGAGCGCAGTGTAGCCAAGCGGAGGCAGTCCGAGCTAAAACTCTCCAGGTTGGAAAGTGATCTTGGGGCGACCGAGACCAAGCTTGCAGCTGCCGAGGAAGAGCTTACATATAAGCGCGAAATCTTCAATAAGCGCATAGCGGGCCTCTATAAAGGGAGTAAGATACAGGCGCTCGAGATGGTCTTGAGCTCACGTAACCTGGGCGACCTGATCGATCGCGTCTCTTTTCTCCAGGTAATCGCAGAAAGCGATGCCAAGCTCGTCAAGGAGATGGAACGCATAAAGAATGCGGTTGAGAATCGCCGCAATAAGCTGCGGGCTGAACGAAAAGTTATCGCCAAGCAACGCCTCTTCCTTATTGATGAGGAAAACCACATGCGAGCCGTCAAGAACAGGATCGCTATGAAGCAGCAGCTCTTCCGGGATGAATTCAAGCGGCAGGAGGCTATACTTGCACGAGTTGAGCGGGAGAAGAAGCGGCTCAAATACTCCGAGGATGTCCTGGAATCGACCTCAAATATGATAGCTAGCCAGATTAGAACGCTTGAAAGAGGCGGCAGCATTTCCGTCTCGCGAGGGCTTGGCAGGCGCGTCTCTAGCGGATCATTTATAAGACCGACCCAGGGGCGAATTACGTCGAGGTTCGGGTGGCGATTCCACCCTATATTGAGGCGCCCACGCCTCCATGCGGGGATCGATTTTGGCGTAGGGACGGGAACCCCAGTATGTGCAGCGCAAAGCGGTACCGTAATTATGGCGGGTCGAATGGGTGGATATGGTAACACGGTGGTTATAAGCCATGGGAACGGCCTGACGTCCCTTTACGCCCATAACTCTAGGATTCTCGTGAGGAGAGGGCAGTACGTGAAACGAGGTGCCACGGTGGCCCGCTCAGGCTCTACCGGCCTTTCGACTGGGCCGCATGTCCATTTCGAAATACGAGTTAATGGCGTGCCAAGAAATCCGATGAACTGGATTAATTAACGTGCTACGGCAATCTAGTATCGGTTTTCGCCCTACATAGATTTTCCCTCATGCTGTGACTCGTCCAGGCCGTATACATTTTGAACCAGCCCCTGGATGCTCTTTCCACTGGCAAGAAATTTCTTGATCTCCGCGATGTTCCTCTTAATATGACGCCGCTTTACCTCTTCATCCAATGGCTTCTCGCCCTGTAGTTTGGTATTTCCTTCTAACCAACCCTCTGCAAAGTACCAGTCCTTAAATGAAGTGAACCCGCTTTTCCAGAGGAGATGTCCCAGCTTCGTTAATATCGGTGGTGCACCCGCCTCGAGCGCCTTCGCAGTTTCAGGGTGATCCTTCATGCTGTACTCAACCATTAAGCGACCCCCAGGGGGAATCATCTCCGAGAGGAGATTGAAGATGCACTCCTCGCTCCTGGTATCGGAGATATCTACTTGGCATACCCGTCCACCGGCCCTGATCAGCGCTAGCTTCGGGTTATATGTAATCTCCATCCAGGGCTTTATCCACCTGCCCCTTCCAGGAAAGTATATCCCCCTAATAACGGGACGGTATGACCTGCGCCCATCCTTGCTCTTAAGGTAGAGTTCGAAATACCTCTCCTCGATAAAGCGGAGGCGCCTAACGTTAGATAGCTCTGTGAAGAAGGCATCTACCCTCTTGCCATCGAGCTCAGTTCTTAAATATGTATCGACGAGCGCGCTCTTCGGTGACAACCCCGCTTCCCTCCATTTATGGGAATGTACCCAATTACCGAGCGCCATTACTCACTCTGGGCCACGATTGCGGCGCCGAGCGCCCCGGCAATCTCAGGGTGATCATGCGTATATATCAGGCGCCCCAACTTTTGACCGAATAGTTCCCTGATGCACGGATTGCGACCGACCCCACCAGAAAGGACGATGTCGTCGTTAACACCTACGCGGTGGATCATGGAGCTCACTCGCTCGATTATTGATTGGTGTAGGCCTAGGGCGATATTTCTCGGCTCTTCCTTTTTTGCAAGAAGCGATATTACTTCTGACTCAGCAAACACAGTACACATGCTGTTTACCCTTACCGCCTTTTCAGCGGTAAGCGATTGTGTGCCGAATTCATCGATGCTGAAACCGAGGGTTTTCGCCATTATCTCAAGAAATTTTCCGGTTCCTGCGGCACAGCGATCGTTCATCTGAAAATCGGCCACTCTACCACTTTCATCCAACGATATTACCTTGCTATCCTGCCCACCGATATCGATGATAGTACGGCAGTTCGGGAAAAGGACCCTGACGCCGATGGCGTGCGCCTTGATTTCGGTAATCACGCCATCGGCAAAATCCTCACGCGCAAAGTGGCGACCATACCCGGTTGCGATAGTCCTCTTGGCATTATAGGGCTTGACCATTTCAAGGGAACGCTCATATGGATTAAATCCAGTATCGGCAACTTCGAAGTCCTCCACTCCCCCGCCGTTGAGCGCAACCACTTTTATATATCGTGAACCGATATCGATGCCCACGTACATCTTAGACAGTAGCTCCTTGTGGTTCTTTAATCGTCTCCACGAACGCCTCGACCCTGGTCGATAGCTGCCCGGTATCTTCCATGCTGTAATCGGTCTCAATTTTAAGCACTGGGACACCGGCATCTTTGAGCGCTCTCTCTACGCTGTTATACTCGACGGTAAACGGATCACAAAACTGGAGCGAGTAATGGATAACTCCATCGACATTGTAATCATCGACGAGCTTTAATATATTGTCGATCCGCTCCACGTTCGGGGTGAAGCAGGCGCAGTCGAGCTTCATATAGCGGTTTGCAATTGCCTCTAATTTTGTATCCGCTTCAGGTCCGGCCTCATCCACCATGTCCCTGAAGTAACGATGCCCTATACAGGCCTCTTCGGCGACGATAACGGCGCCGGTTGATTCCACGATGTGGTGAAGCTTCCAATTCGGTATGGCCATTGGGCAACCAGAGACGAGGATTCTTCGAGCGCCTTTACCGGCCACCCCTATTCCATCAGTAATCCGCTCTTCAAGCTCATCGCTTATCTTGTTTATCATCTCGGTAAAGCGAGCTGGGTCATCATAGAAGGCCACTTGCTGGATAAGGAGGGCATCCTTACCGCTGATTGGGACCGGATCCGCCTTTCTAGCCTCATTAAGTCGTCTCAGAGCAGCGCGCTTTGCGTTAACCACTGCGATTCCCCGATCAAGGGCGGAAGCATCGATCTCTTTTCCACTGAGCTCTTCCATTTTGTCCTTGAAATTTTTAACCTCTTCTAACCATAGCTTGCGGCTAGCATCGCTCTTTGTCTGCGGCGTGTGCATCACGTAGACGTTGGTATATTCACCGAGCACCTCGTAGGTCTTCTTCTTGCCATCACAGGTTGTCTCGCCGACGATCATATCGCTTGATTCGAAGTAAGGACATACCTTAGCTAATTTAAACGACATGAATGATTTGATCAGCGGGCAGAGGTTTCTCGGCAGCACCGCCTCCGCCTCTGCACTTGGCCAATCCGCACCGCCGCAGATACCAACGCATGCCGCCCCTGAGGCGAGCACTACCTCCTCCGGCACGTACAGGCAGAATGTGCCCACGACTTTGCCCCCGGCAGCCCGTAAGTCGTTAAGCTCCTTGACCCTTAAACCATGGATCTCCGACATTACAAAATCGAGGTAGCCCATCCCTTCAGGCCGGTCTTTCTGGCTGAGGTAGATATCACCATAGATCTGAGGAATAACGGCTAGTAGTTGATCGTGGGCTTCCAAGTCAAGCCCTAATTCCTTCCACATCTCGCGATAATCAGACATTTGCTTCTCCTCTAATAGCTATTTGACGCGTCCCCTAACAGAATATCTGTGCGTTATTAAATAACGGTTATTTATTTAATAACATATTGTTATTTATATGGCAATATGATAATTAATATTAGCTATATTAATATTTAATATTTCTATCTCTGGTAGTGGGGTTTTGCCTAGCATGGGAAGCTTTTGCGCCCGTACCGCGGCGTGAGGAATTCCACGGGAGGTTCCACTCTATGTCATTCTATGTATGGATAATTTTAGTGAAGGGTTTTATTGCACATTGTGCTTAAACGATACGAAGCTATCTGCCGGATGACTTTGGACCTCCGGCTATGCCTCTTCCTATATACCGGCCTATCTTCAATAGACCGCGGCCGGTTTTCTTGGCCAGGGTGATCGAGAGGTCCTTCAAGACACGCTTGGTGGTTGCGACATCCGCATCAACTAATTCATAACTCAGACCGGTCTCATCTAAGTAGGGCTCAATAACCTCCCTGGGAGAGGATGATAATACGTTGTTAAGAACGATGAGTATGGCGAGGATATCATCGAGCTGGCCTAAGACCGGTATCACACCTGGAATAAGATCGATGGGTGAGGCCATATAGCCGATACCAGCAGCTAACTTGG
>DASQQM010000249.1:0-13163 GCA_035643475.1 Anaerolineae bacterium
ATTGGATATTTAGCAATTAACTGCTATTCTCTGGGTAGAACTCTACTACTTTAATGTGTTAAAATAGTGGTGGAACATGCCCAAGGGCGTGGAAGGGCTCATAGGTACGCTAATCAGGAGGCAAGAAGGTGCCTCCTAAGCACTATAATGGGCCAGCGTTGTATAGTAGAGAAGCAATCTCAATGATTCTCATTACATGTTACGGGAGCTATCATGCTAAGTATTGCATTACCTAAAGGAAGCCTTGAGGAACAGACGCTACAGCTTTTTGCTCAAGCTGACCTTGAGGTGAAGAAACACTCTCGGGGATACAATCCCTCCATTAATGATCCAAGAATCAGTAAGGTGAAGATACTCCGGCCGCAGGAGATTCCCCAATATGTGGCGGAGGGCTATTTCGATCTTGGAATTGGCGGGCATGATTGGATAATCGAGACCGGCGCTGATGTTGTTGAGGTAGCCGATATGCCGTACGCAAAAACGGGAGTCGGGATCATGCGCCTCGTCGTTGCCGTGCCAGAGGACTCACCGATAGAGCGGCCAGAGGATATTAAGCCTGGAAGCCGGGTGAGCACTGAGCTTCCAAACGTGACAAGGAGATATTTTGAGGAGATAGGCGTACCAGTAAAAATATTGTTCTCATATGGGGCGACAGAGGCAAAAATCCCAGAACTTGTTGACGTTGTTGTAGATCTAACGGAAACGGGCGAGACATTGAGACGTAACCGGTTGAAAATAATCGGTACAGTTCTGGAATCGACCACTCGCTTGATGGCTAACAAACAGTCGTGGGCGGACCCTAAGAAGAGAGCGGCTATTGAAGAGGTAAAAACGCTGCTCCTGGGGGTTATTGAGGCGCGAGGTAAGGTTCTTATTAGTATGAACGTTCCAGAGAATAAGCTCGAGGATGTAGTGTCAGTATTGCCGGCGCTTAAGAATCCAACGGTATCAAAGCTCTATAACTCAGATTATTTTGCGATTGAAACAGTTGTCGAAAAGGTAAGCGTAAACACACTAATCCCCCAGCTAAAGACTGCAGGCGCTGAGGATATAATAGAGATTGGCATCTCTAAAATAGTAAGATAGTTACACCCTTAGCCTACTCCACTAGCGGTTATAGATATGAATAATGCATCTTCTCATGTATAATCATCCCGAAATTATGTCGGGGGTTTACTATATTGGAGACCGGTACACAGAATCTTTTGCTAGGTTTGGCCATCGCTTCCGCTAAGCTAGGCGTTACAGCAATCGCTCTCTTCTCCTTTCAGTGGCTCTACTCGAGGATGTTGGGTGAATCGGTAGGGGGCCATCCGCCGAAGGTCATTATGCTATTCAAAATTATTCTTACCACATTTGCGGTAATCCTTATTGCGGCGGGCTGGCTTCCATGGATACGATTAGTTGATGGCCCATATAATGGTTTTAATTTCATAGCGGGGAAGGGCGGGTATCTTCTTGTGATACCCCTGCTATTTGCATTGCTAGCCATTGTATCTATATGGAGAGATAGCGAAAATTCCCCAGCCCTGATTGCCCCACTATTTATGGGGTATGCGGCATCCACGATAATTTTAGGTCTTATCTGGCGAGCCTATAGTATAGGCATTGCCATTAATCTCGCATCGCCAAGCTTACCGATCGCCGGCATTGGTGTTTTTCCCGCAATCCTTTATGCCGATGGGATGCCTCACCCGGCGAATAGGCTTCTCTACCACTTCGTAAATATGGGTAAGATTAGGTTTGATGAGGTGGTTCATCACGCAGCGAGATCATTATCGCTGGACTATGAGGGTTCCGCTATTCCGATTGATTTTCCGTCCGCTGAAGGTACGTACAAAGGCAGATCGACCGGTATTTATGGCTACCGGGGGAGCGCTATTGCTAGTAAGATCGCGGTGGTAAAGATTGGCGGTAAGCTCGCTTCTGATGACATTATTATTGCCAAGCCCAGGCGCCAAATTGAGGCATACTTAAAGGCATTTGGTGTGGGCATGCCTGCATGGCTTTCCGAGATGATCGGCGATGATTGGAAGGAGCCGCTCGTCGAGCGATTTGAGGTAGAGACCGATGGGCTGGTGGTCAGCTCTGAGTTCGAGATTTTCTCCCCCTCCCCGGACCGGGCGCTCGATATTGTTAAGCACATACGCGATGATACTGTTTACCTCGACGCCGATCTTATCGCCATTACCCGGGGTTATGTATATGCCGGTTATGATCTTTCTCTCGTTCGAGTGCCGGTAACGCACATACTTGATAAGGTAACGCTTCATCTCGGGTTAGTAGATAAAGTAGAATCGAAATTGAAGAGACCGAAGAGGGGCAGGCCGAGTAAAAAAGCTACTAAGGCTAATTTATCAAGTACGGTGTTGAACTAGTGAACTAGCTCCCAGAAAGGAATTGGAGTCCCCAGGCGGATCCAGCGGAAAACCGGTATAAAAATCCGGCATTTTATAACAGGTCCCTTGAAAGGGAGCATGGTTTGTTGTACACCTAACATAAAGAGATAATTAATCATTTGGTATGTAAGCCTTCAACAGGCATCCCACCAAAGCCGGGTGCCTGTTCTTTTTTATTGTGAGGGAGTCGTGATAATTACAACAGCTATAGTATTGGTTGAGGAGATTGAACATATAGAGGCGCCATATTTGGCGCTTGGGGCGTTACTAGGCGATAGTATGCCCTTTCTCCTCGAGAGCGCATTGGCTGATAAGCGCTTCGGGAAATACTCCATCATCGGCAGCAATCCGGCAATAATCATAAGGTCGAAAAATGGAGTTACGGAAGTGGTCAAAGATGGAACGAGAAATTACTATAGTACCAATCCGTTTGCGATCGTTGATGAGGAGATAAAAGCCTTTGGGTTTATTACGGACAGTGACTCAGCGACGCTTCCCTTCACCGGGGGCGCGGTTGGGTACTTCGGGTACGATTTAAATAGGCAGGTAGAGACAATGCCCAACATCGCAGAAGACGACCAGGGCATTCCCGATATATACCTCGGTTTCTATACAGAGGCCGTTGTAGTCGATCACCAGGAAGGGCGCACATATGCCGTGTCATACATCCCCGAGGGAATGGTTGGGAGGTTGCCAGAGGTGGAATTGCGCCTGAGGTCGCTGATCGCAAAGGTAGGCAGGGGACGATTGCGTGAGGGTAAGGGGATCGTTGCGGAAAACCTGAGCTCAAATATGAGTAAGAAGCGGTACAAAGCAATGATCAACAAGGCCAAGGAGTATATAGATGCGGGCGATATCTTTCAGGTCAATCTGGCACAGAGGTTTACCGCCGATATAAAGGTTGATCACTATCAACTTTACGAAAGACTAAGATCATCAAATCCCGCCCCGTTTGCCGCATTTCTCAGTTACGGCGATTTTTCGATACTCAGCTCGTCACCCGAGCGGTTTATGCTTGTTGACGATCGCTATGTGGAGACGAGGCCGATAAAAGGTACGCGGCCACGTTTTAACGATGAACACAAGGACGGCTCAAGCGCCAAGGAGTTGATGGAGAGCGAGAAAGATGCCGCCGAGCACATTATGATAGTCGATGTGGAGCGAAATGATCTCGGGAGGGTTTGCGAATACGGCAGCGTAAAGGCACCCGAGCTCATGGTTGTTGAAAGCTACAAGACAGTTCATCACCTTGTATCTACCGTAACCGGGCGGCTCCGGCCTGAGGTGGGGATGATGGATCTGTTGCAAGCGAGCTTTCCGGGTGGCTCGATATCCGGCGCTCCGAAAATCAGGGCGATGGAAATAATAGAAGAGCTTGAGCCCTGTAGGCGAAATATCTATACTGGGGCGATCGGCTATATCAGCACAAACCGAAAGATGGATACCAACATTGCCATCCGCACGATAACAGCGGTAGGTCGCAGGGCATACTTGCACGTAGGGGGAGGTATCGTTGCCGACTCGGACCCGGATATGGAGTACCAAGAAACCCTCGATAAGGGGCACGCGCTATGTAACGCGCTCGGTCTAGTACAGCATCACGATGTAACACTATACTAGAGAGTACTAACTAATAGCCTATTATCTATTAAAGCATGCATGATAAAGCAGTAGAGGGACCCACTATATGAAAGTGTATATAAACGGAAAACTCGTCGATGAAGGCGATGCTAAAATAAGTGCCCTCGACCGCGGCTTTTTACTGGGGGAAGGGCTATTTGAAACGATGCGATCCTACCAGGGTGTCATTTTTATGCTTGATCGCCATCTTGATAGGCTTTTGAATGGTGTGAGGACTCTGGGATTTGAAGGCACGCCCAGGCGCGAGATATTCGCGGAGGCTTGCAATAGCGTTCTGACCGCTAATGCCTTAGGTGATGCTAGGCTACGCATTACGCTCACCATGGGACCTGTGGGTTCACCGGAACCAACCATCGTTGTAACGGCCTTTCCATACATCGGCTATAACAAAGCGCTCTATAAGAAAGGGATGTCCGTGATAACCCTGCACGGGTTCAGAATGTCGAATACTCCCATTCATGCCATCAAGTCGACCAGCTATCTCTCGTCGATTATAGCGCGGCAGAAAGCTTCCGCTTTGGGATGCGATGAAGCCATCCTCATAAATGAGGCTGGGAACATAACTGAAGGTTCATATACCAATATATTTGGGGTAAAAGCTGGTACAATCAGCACTCCGCAAATAAGCGATGGCCTGTTGCCGGGGGTAACGAGGGAAATAGCTATCGAGATTGCGATGAGGGCGGGCTATAAGGTGCTGCAGCAGAGCATCCATGCGGATGAGATACCGGCGATGGATGAGATGTTTCTTACTAATTCGCTTATGGAGGTTATGCCGCTTACCGAGGTTGATGGCTACAAAATTGGCGATGGCTCTCCCGGCCTAATAACCCTTGATATAGCGCAGTCATACCAGTATTTAGTACATCATCATAAACACATTGGCTAGAACCTGCCATTGCGGGCAGGCCCAAGAGACTGTATGTCCTTAAGGCAAAGGCACTTAAAGAAGAGTTGTAAAATAGCTATCAGTGATCAGCAATTAGCCTCCGGTAGATAGTGCGGGTAGTGCTTCTTACAACAGGATTGCTTTGCTATCCCTTTATATAGTCCTACCCCTGCGAGGTGACGTAAATCGTCACCTTGGAGCCGGACGATGTCGTTGTGCCAGCATTCGGGCTCTGATCAAAAACGACGCCAGATCCATATTTTCTTACATTTCTCTCGCTGGTATCGTTAACAACAGAGACCTCGAACCCCTTGGATTCAAGGGTTGACCGCGCGGTTGCCTCACTCATCCCCTTGACGTCGGGGACGGCAACGGAGGTAGTCCCGCTCGTCCCACTGGTGCCTCCGCTCTCTCCGCTGATTATTACTTTTACTGTGGACCCAGGCTCAGCCAGGAAGCCTGCAAGCGGTCTCTGCGCGATCACCTGATTTGGTGGATCATTGCTCTGGCGGTACTCACCAGAAACCACGAAACCTAGCCTCTCAAGCTCAATTTTGGCCTGATCTGCCGGCATACCGACGACATTGGGTACGGTTATCACCTGGTTGTTATTCTGACCCGGCGTTCCTTTTATGCTTACCGAGAGCTCTACTACTGTTCCTTCCTTGACCTTAGCTCCTGCGGTCGGGGTTTGCTCGATTACCTGGCCAGGAGATCCATCGAATGGCTTGTTAGTGACATTGTACCCAAGCTTAAGCTCTGTCAGTTTCTTCGTGGCCTCACCCTGAGTAAGTCCGATGAGGTCAGGGATGATAATTGGCTTATGGACGTCACACTTCTTGAGTTTCTTCGGCCTATATTTGCGCACGAATACATGGTTGCTCGTTTTTTGGCAGAACTCTGTTGCAAGCATGTTGGTCTCATCATCCATCAACACCTGGACAAGGCTTCCGCTCGGGGCGCGACTGAAATTATGCGCCTTCACGCCTTTGAGGGATCGCTTCATAAAGCTGGCCCATATCTGGGCGGGGAAGGTTCCACCCGCCACGCGCCTCCCGTGGACATTCGTCATCGGCTTTGGATCTTCACCGGCCTTACGTTTATATCCTACCCAGACCGCCGCTACAAGGTCCGGCGTATAGCCGCAGAACCACGCATCGACGTATTTCTGGCTTGTGCCGGTTTTACCAGCTGCAGGTCGCCCGATTTTGGCCCTCGTTCCCGTTCCACCCTGAATAACCCCCTTGAGGGCATCGGTAACGAGGTATGCAACTGCTTTATCGATCACCTGAACGGGGTTTGGCTCATGTTTGTAGGCGACCTCGCCATTGGCGAGCTCAACCCTTTCGATACCATAGGCCTTATTCCGCTCTCCATTGTTTGCAAATGTCGCGTACGCGTTAGCCATCTCAAGTGGCGTTACACCGTTCTCTAATCCACCCAGCGTTATCGCGGGGTCGGGATTTAGCTTCCCCTTGGTTATCCCGAGCTTCTCCGCAGTTTTTATCACCTTATCAACGCCGACTTTCAGGATAAGCTCGGCAAACACCACGTTTACCGATAGCGCCGTTGCTTTGCGAAGGCTTATAATTCCTGAACCAGACTCGCCGGAATAGTTATGAACCTTCCAGGGCGTGCTTCCTGGAACCTTAAAGGTCCGTGGAGAGGATGCATTGAAACCATCATCAGGTGACACCCCGTTCATTAAAGCAGCTGCAAGCGTGAAGGGCTTAAACGCCGATCCGGGCTGCCTGCCCGGTCCCTGCGCCGCTATATTAAATTGCTGTTTGAGGAAATCCTTTCCTCCGACCATTGCCCGGACGGCGCCACTTTTCGGATCGATAGCCACAAGGGCTACCTCGGGATCATTTGGTCTGGGGAGGTATTTTTTCCAGGAGAGCTCCGCGCTCTCCTGCATCTTTGGATTGAGGGTCGTGTGGATTCGCAGTCCCTGTGAGTTCACCGCCTTCTCACTGAAACCGGCATTTTTGAGTTCTGTTTTTATCCACTCTACAAAATATGGGGCAATACCGCGGTAGCTGGTCTGCTTGGGCTGTATCGTGAGTGGACGCGCCTTGCCTGCTGCCTCCTCGGAGCTGGTTACGTACCCCTGCTCGTTCATTAACCGTAGTACGAGATTGCGCCGTTCCAGCGCTGCCGCTGGGTTCTTGTAGGGGTTGTAGGTCTCGGGTGCCTTGATCATTCCCGCAAGGAGAGCGCTCTGTTCGGCATTAAGCTTGCTGGCAGGTACGCCGAAGTAGGATTGGGCGGCTGCCTCAATGCCGTAAGCCCCATTGCCAAAGTAGATGGTGTTCAGGTATTTCTCGAGAATCTCCTCTTTTGTATACGTCCGCTCGAGCTTGGTTGCAAGAAATGCCTCCCTTATTTTCCTGGTAATGGTCTTTTCCGAGCTGAAGTAGGCGTTCTTAACGTACTGTTGCGTAATTGTGGAACCACCCTGGGCCGCTTCGCGGTGCCTGATGTCTCGTATTAATGCCCCAATGATGCGTACGTAGTCAACCCCCCTGTGCTCGTAAAAGCGCTGATCCTCGACAGATATAACCGCCTTTTGAAGCACTGGGGAGATCTGTTTTAATGGGACTATCGTCCTGTTCTCCTGGAAGAGCTTCGTTATGAGAGTTCCATCTGATGCGTAGATATATGTGGTCTGGCTCTTGGCAACGCTTTTAATATCCCCGATATCTGGGAGGCCACGGGTAGCATCATAGAGAAAAGCGCTAGCCGACACAGCTAACCCGACGAGAACGAAGACGATTGAAAAGAAAACTTTACCTCTCTTATTTAGTGCCATACTATTCAGCCCCTGGTGGTAGCATTACCACAATAGAATTCCATAATCCAGTAAGGCTTGTTGTGGGAGAACATGTCCTACCGGCGCATGGTTGTCCAGCTTACTAACTCAATATTTACTATTATATCAGGTGCACATCCGAATAGTAATCGCGATTTATAGTAATAACTGCAGCACTTTGGCAACGCAGCACTGTTCTTGTGTGTGCTGATTCTATATTATTTGGTTTTCGTGTGGTAGGATAATAGCTGGAGAAATATCCGGGAGGTGAACAAGTTGAGAGAGAAGGTTGAAGCAGCTCTTGAGCGCATACGGCCAGCACTACAGGCTGATGGCGGAGATATTGATCTTGTTGATGTAACCGAGGATGGTGTTGTTCGCGTGACCTTGCGCGGTTCATGCGCCGGATGTCCTATGTCGCAGATGACCTTAACTCACTACGTTGAGCAGACACTAAAGGAAATGATTCCTGAGGTGAAGACGGTAGAGGCTATCTAATAAGGTTGGTAGAAGTGCATAGGCAGTTATACAATATAAGTAAGCCCGGAAGCTGCGTAGCTCTAGCGAGGACATATCGCCCATCCGGGAATAAGGCGGCCGAGGCCTAGCTCTCGGCTGTTACCTTTTAATAGACCGGTACTTTGTTAGATAAGCAGCTTCAAGCGCATATTTACATGCATCGGGGTGGTTTGATGAAAAAGCCAGAGATCTTATCCCCAGCGGGGAACATGGAAAGGCTTAAGTATGCCCTCGCCTACGGCGCCGATGCCGTATATATCGGCGGTCGAGACTATAGCCTCAGGGCAAAGGCGAGCAATTTCTCAATTAATGATATAAAGAGGGCGACCGGTATTGCACATGCTGCGGGCAAGAAGCTCTACGTGACGATGAATATATTCGCACGAAACAGCGATCTCAATAACCTCGCAGGTTATATCGATAGTATTGCCAGTGCGGGCGTAGATGCGGTAATCGTTGCCGATCCGGGCGTTTTGTCCATAGTGAGAAAGGTCGCCCCTCAGCTAAGGATTCATATAAGTACGCAAGCGAATGTTACCAACACCGCTGCTGCGGAGTTTTGGGGCGAAATGGGGGCATCGAGAGTCGTATTAGCGCGCGAGCTAAGCGTCGCTGAGGTCGCCGAAATAGCGCAGAATACGAGCGTTGAGACGGAGGTGTTCATCCACGGCGCGATGTGCATCGCATATTCTGGCAGGTGCCTAATGAGCAAGTTCCTCGCTAATAGGGATGGGAACCGTGGCGACTGCGCCCACTCGTGTCGCTGGAAGTATTACCTGGTGGAAGAGAAGAGGCCTGGCCAGTATAACGAGGTGCAGGAGGATGATAAGGGCACGTATTTCTTCAACTCAAAAGACCTGGCGCTTATAGGTCATATCCCCGAGCTCATGAAGTGCGGCCTTGATAGTCTAAAGATAGAAGGGCGGATGAAGAGTACCCATTATGTTGCGGCGATAACGAAGATATACCGGAAGGCTGTCGATCTCTACTTCAGCGATCCAGATAATTATCGTCCGGATCCGGATTGGTTTGAAGAAATAGAGAAAGTAAGTCACAGACAGTACTCAACAGGTTTCTTCCTCGGCGATAAAGGGGAAGAGATTCTTGACTACGCACGCTATGAAAAAACACACGATTTTGTCGGCCTAGTCCGCGGCTATGATCCGGTGAAGGGATTGGTCGAAGTAGAAGTGAGAAATAGATTATCTACTGCAGAACCGATAGAAATATTGAGTCCAGATGGTCTTGTAAAGGACTATTATATACAGGGAATGCTCGATCTTAGAGAATACATGGCGGTCAATGTGTCCCATGCTGGGTTCAGGATTGGAATCCCATCGAAGGAGCCGTGGCCAGAGTTTGCGGTTCTTAGAAGAAGGGTAGCTAGAGCAATAGGTGACCGCAGTGTCCTTGCTTCTGGGACCATTCACCCTTTACCAACGCATTAACTTATGTAACTATACCATAGACAAATAATACTTAGGGCAAAGGTGGCTAGGGGTGCTGAAGAGGTTTTATCCGGATTGCTATGTTAAATCGATATACGATATTGATTTAAACGACCTAAAGGCAGACGGGATAAAGGGGTTAATCCTCGATTTGGATAACACGATCATCGCGCGCAACAGCTCGATCGCTCCTGCTGAGTTGAGAAATTGGGTTAAGAAATTATATAAGGCGGGTTTTAAGGCCTGTATAGTATCGAACAACTGGAAGACCAGGGTAAGCTCGATAGCATCACAGGTTGAGCTCCCACTCGTGGCAAGGGCCGCCAAACCGAGGACAGGTGCGTTTAAGCGCGCAATGTACGTCTTAGGTACCGACCGTAGCGAAACGGCGGTCATTGGCGACCAGGTTTTTACCGATGTCTTTGGCGGGAACCTCGCGGGCCTTTATACTGTCCTCGTTGTACCGATGAGCAATCATGAGGCGTTTCACACGAAGATACTCCGCCGCTTTGAGAAGAGGATCATGAAGCGCTGGTTGAGTATGAATGGAAAGCACCGGTGAACTCCGCAACCTCCATCATAGCCAGGGCTTTAGCTCGCTAAGCGATAGTACGATAATTGTTACAGTCCTTCAGAGCCGCACTACAGCAGCTAATGGCCAAAATTTATAGGCAAGCAGAGGAATAGTATATATATGATTACCGGGAAAACAAAAGTAACCGGCGTAATCGGATATCCACTCACCTACACGCTCTCTCCTATAATGCATAATAAGGCGTTCGAGGCGGATTCTGGGCACGGGCGGCGCAGCAAAAGCGGTCACGGTATCGCTTGTCGAGGCCGGCATTGCCGATATCACACTGATCGGCCGGAGATTTGAAAAGGCGGAAGCGCTAAAGGCCCAGCTCAACGAGGAATTTCCAAAAATTACAATAAAAACCCTCAGTTTTAGGGACGAACTGGCCGATACATTCCAAGTAGGAGATTTAATTGTAAATGCCACACCAGTTGGCATGAAAGAGAGCGGAGTGCTCCTACCGGTACCTTCAGAATTGATACGCAGTAGACATTTTGTATACGACCTCGTTTATACACCGTTAGAAACTGTACTAGTAAAAAGAGCAAGAGATGTAGGCGCCCGGGCAGTAAATGGACTTGGCATGTTGTTATACCAGGCCGCCCTGGCTTTCGATATATGGACTGGTACCTCCGCACCGATTGAAATCATGCATAAAGTGTTAACACATGAACTAGAGAGCGGAGATTGGATAAGCAATGCTAAGAAAAGAGATCAACAAGTACCCCCTTGATTCCACAATTACGGAATCCCAGATCAATAAGGCCATTAAGAATTCTAATGGCAATGCAGCCGAACAAGAACTGACTAATTCAAGCTACGCATCTGAAACGGAGATGGCCAGGAATCTCGCACAACAACTTAATCTCACCTACATAGACCTGGCGAGTTACGATATTAATCCCCAGGCAAGCTCGTTGTTATCGAGCGAGCATATCCACCGGTATAACGTCCTCCCTATAGATTTTGATGGCAATCGATTGATGGTTGCCACGGCAGACCCAACAAATGTAGTTGCGCTAGACGACGTCCGCGTTCTGACGGGCTATATTGTTACGCCGGTTGTCGTTTCGAAAGAAGAACTAATCAGCGCGATCACAAAATACAGCATAAGCGATGACATAGTTGAAGAAGCGATAGAACACGCGCACGAAGATTTCAGCACAGCTACTAGCGGTGGAAGACTTGAAGCGCTCGATGAAGAAGACGCGCCGATAGTTAAGCTCGTAAATACGATAATAACCGAGGCAGTTAGGGATAGGGCAAGTGATATATTTATAGAACCCCAGGAGAACGATGTACGGGTACGCTACAGAATAGACGGCGTTATCCAGGATATAATACACTCGCCAAAGCAGATACAGTCCGGATTACTCTCAAGGATTAAAGTCATGGCTGGCCTCAATATCGTCGAGCGCCGGGTTCCACAGGATGGGCGCTTCGGAATGGTCATAGATAAGAAGCCCTTCGATTTCCGCGTAGCGAGCCTTCCAACGATCTACGGCGAGCAGATTGTAATGAGGATACTGGAGAAGCAGAGTATATCGATGAAGCTCGGCGATCTCGGCCTTCTCCCTGAAGACCTTGAACGTTTTAAGCGATCGTTTAGTAAACCGTATGGAGCCATATTTATTACTGGACCAACTGGAAGCGGGAAAACGACGACCCTTTACGGGGTTCTAAATGTCATAAACGTAAAGGAAAGGAACTTGGTAACGGTTGAGGATCCGGTTGAATACCAACTCGCTGGCGTAAACCAGGTACAGGTAAACGTAAAAACGGGGCTTACCTTCGCGCGAGCACTACGGTCAATTCTACGCCATGATCCCGATGTGGTAATGGTTGGCGAGATACGAGATGAAGAGACGGCCCTTATTGCCATCGAATCAGCGCTCACCGGGCACCTGGTGCTATCGACGCTCCACACCAATAATGCGCCATCCGCATTGACAAGGCTTATCGAAATGGGAATTGAGCCCTTCCTCGTATCATCAGCTGTAGATTGTGTAGTAGCCCAGAGGCTTGTGAGAAGACTCTGCGAGCGCTGCCGTGAAGAGTTTACACCGACCAGGGAAGAGCTGGAAGAGGTAGGATATACAATCGACGGGACGGAGCCAGACGTATTATACCGGGCGAAGGGATGCAAGATATGCGCAAACACCGGATATGAAGGCCGAATCGGTCTCTATGAAATAATGATGATGTCCGAGAACATAGAAAGGCTTATCATCAAAAAGGCAACCGCCGATGAGATAGCGAGAGTTGCCCTGGCAGAAGGTATGAGAACATTACGCCAGGATGGATTGGAAAAGGTACGGTTGGGATTGACCTCAATAGAAGAACTCATAAGGGTTACAATGTAGGCTATTATTATAGACCGGGAGAAAGTGAATGCTGACGGAAAAATATAACCAGATTGATTTAACCGGTTATCCGATAAAACCGAAAGCCGTAGCGGCGCTACAGGAGATGTTTGCACGGCGTTACAGCGTTATGCCGATGGATTTCGAAGGACAAAAACTGGTTGTCGCTATATCAGATACATCAAACGTCGTTGTGCTGGATGACCTTCAGATGATTACCGGCTACGAGATCAAACCGGTCCTCGCTCATGAGGACGAGATAGTATCGGTAATCAACCGGTACTACCGGATGGGAAATGCTGTGAAGAGCGAAGTAAGTGAGTTGCAAGTCGATGCTGTTGTTGATGAGCGCGCCGATAGCATACTCGGTATATCGGAGGAGGCCCCGGTAATACGGCTCGTCAACATGATAATAATACGGGCGGTTAATGAGCGGGCCAGCGATATCCATATTGAGCCCCAGGAGAGGGACGTACGCGTGCGGTACAGAGTAGATGGTGTCCTACATGAGGTGA
>DASQQM010000250.1:0-4135 GCA_035643475.1 Anaerolineae bacterium
GGTGTGTTCCCCGAACGTACCCATACCAGAAAAATGAGCGTGTAGCTCAGCCTTTTAGGGCTGATAGAAAGCTGACAGCTGATGGCTTTAGCATCGTTACGAGAGACTGCCAAAGGCAGTTGACAAAGCAATCTTCAAAATAAAAGCGAGTGGTATGTTTGATAGCGATAATAGATTATGGTATGGGTAATCTTAGAAGCGTCGAAAAGGCCTTCGAGAAGCTCGGATTTGCGGTTGCCATCTCAAACGATCCCGATTTTATAAAGCATGCTGATGGGGTCGTGCTCCCCGGGGTAGGCGCTTTTGCCAATTGCATGGCCAACCTTCTTTCAGCTGGACTCGAGGGGGCGGTGCGTGAGAGCATTGATAGCAATAAGCCTTTTCTGGGTATATGCCTTGGCCTTCAGCTCCTCTTTAAGGAGAGCGAAGAGGATGGCATTCATAAGGGCTTGGGCATTTTTAATGGGAGGGTGCGCCGGCTTCCCGATAGCCAGAAGATCCCCCATATGGGATGGAATCAGGTACGCTACATCAATAGAGCACCAATATTTGAAGGGGTACCAGAGGGATCGAACTTCTACTTCGTCCACTCGTATTACGTTGACCCTGCCGATAGTGGGATAATAGGAACAACGACTGGTTATGGACCGGAATTTACCTCCAGTATATGGTCCGGCAATATATTTGCTGTTCAATTTCATCCCGAAAAGAGCGGCGATATTGGCCTTAAGGTGCTGGGGAATTTTGGGAGGTTGTGTGAGTGATAATTTATCCGGCCATTGATATCATGGACGGCAAATGCGTCCGCCTATACCAGGGCCGAGCTGATGCTGTAACGGTGTATGCCAACGTTCCAGCTGATATGGCTGAGAAGTGGCAGAATGAGGGGGCGAAGTTCTTACACCTCGTAGACCTTGACGGTGCTTTTAAGGGGTCGCCCCAAAACCTCGCCGCAATCGAGGAGATCGTTAAAAGGGTTGACGTACCCGTTCAATTGGGTGGGGGGTTAAGGACTCTGGAAGACCTCGATAAGGTTTTTGAGCTAGGGGTAGCCAGGGCAATTCTCGGAACATCGGTAATTAGCGATCCTGAATTGGTTAAGGAGGCCTGCGCCAAGCATCCCGGTAAAATCGTTGCTGGCCTTGACGCCAGGGAGGGTAAGGTTGCCATAAAGGGGTGGGTCGAGGATACGGATATCTTCGCGACCGATGTGGCGCTGCAGCTTGAACTCTACGGTGTAAGCAGGATCGTCTATACCGACATAATGATGGATGGCGCTCAGACGGGCGTAAATCTCTTCGCCACCGAGGAGCTCGCTGAAAGTATCAATGTTCCGATTATCGCATCCGGCGGGGTGTCGAGCTTAAGCGATATAAGGCAGATAAAACCCTTGCAAGCAGCGGGCGTTGAAGGCGTGATAGTCGGAAGGGCGCTCTATGAAGGGAACTTTACCCTCGAGGAGGCAATTGAGGTTGCGAGGTGGGATAGTGCTCACCGTTAGAATAGTCCCCTGCCTCGACGTTCATGCGGGACGGGTTGTAAAAGGCATTAACTTCGTAAACCTGCGCGATGCAGGAGACCCGGTAGAGCTGGCCTCGGCATACGATAAAGCTGGCGCCGATGAGCTCGTATTTTTAGACATAACGGCGTCCCACGAGGGCCGTGATACGATATTTGAGGTAGCATCACGAACGGCGGAGGAGGTTTTCATTCCGTATACCGTGGGCGGCGGGATTAAATCCAGCGACGATATCCGCCGGATGCTGAGCACCGGAGCAGACAAGATATCGATGAATAGTGCAGCAGTAAGAAGCCCTGAGGTAATCAGGGAAACATCCCGGCGGTATGGTTCCCAGTGCATAGTCGTCGCCATTGACGCGAGGGGGGTTGGACCGGATAAGTGGGAGGTCTACGTAAACGGCGGGCGGGTGCCAACGGGCATCGATGCCGTTGAGTGGGCCAGGAAGGTAGAAGCCCTAGGGGCGGGAGAGATTCTCCTTACCAGCATGAACAGGGATGGCACAAAAGATGGCTACGACTTGCCGCTCACCAAGGCGATCGTTGATGCGGTAAATATACCGGTTATCGCCTCCGGAGGTGCCGGAAAGCTTGAGCACTTCGCGGAGGTGGTCGTCGAGACCGGCGCTGATGCGGTGCTTGCCGCATCGCTCTTCCACTATGGTGAACTCTCCATACGCGAAGTAAAGGAGTACATGGCCAGGCAGGACATCCCAGTAAGGTTATAGAATCGTATCGCAGTGCTAATCAAGCTCAAGGATTTTGCAATTAGATGCTTCTACTGTTAGAAGTTGTCATTCTTAAACGTAGCATAAGAAGATGTCATTCTGAAGCGGAAGCCTGAGTGTAAACGAAGGCTGGAGCTGAAGAATCTAAATAATATCTTCACTATTCCTAAGGATTACAAGGAAAGACTTAAAAGACAAGAGATGGTTTTAGGCTTAAGAAGTTAGAGGATATAGTTTAGATCCTTCGCCTCCGCTTCACTGCGGCTCAGGATGACAGATTGAGGGTCTCTGGCTCTTTAAGGATGATAAACTGGTGAATCGCAAAGTCCCTGAAGCTAGTTTTTGGGCACATCAAGGCTTTGAGGCATGAGATTCGAACCCTCAATTTGGGTATTTAAAGATGATAAATACCCAAATTATTTCTGGGAGATGATACTGCATGCTTGAGAGTGAGGTTGGTCGGGCTCATATAAAAAGCATCATCGATAAACATCTGGTTGAAGCGGGTTTCAACCCATATACTGGCGATATGGCAAAGATTATCGATGCAGTAAGCCGGGCTGTTCAGGAGATATTAAGGGAATATGCGAAATCGCTATCTGATATGATGAGACCTGGCGAACCCGGCGGTATGTAATTTTATACATAAGGTATTGGGGAGAGAACGTAGGTGCGTATTCTGGAAGAATTAAAATTTGATACTAATGGCCTGATCCCGGCAATTATTCAAGAGGTTGGCACCAATGAGGTACTAATGGTCGCCTACATGAATCGCGAGGCGGTTAAAAGAACGATTGAGACAGGGCGGACCTGGTTCTGGAGCAGGAGCCGCCAGCAGTACTGGTGCAAGGGTGAGACCTCCGGCCACGCCCAGCACGTAAAAGAGCTACGATACGATTGTGACGCTGATTCTCTCCTCGTACTGGTCGAGCAGGTTGGGGTGGCATGCCACACTGGCCACAAATCGTGCTTCTACAGGGCTATCGATAGAGAGACCGGCTCAAGCGTAAATATCCTTAAGCCAGAAGTAATGGAACGGTGATTGGTATAATTAGCCTAGTTATCTATATGCGCCTATTACATCTACAGCAACCACTGCATCAAACTTGGCTGGATAGTCTACCACGAAAAAGGGGATAGCACGAAGCTACCCCCACATCCGAAACTCACCTTTTCATCCCAACAACTATTTTACACCGCATGAGATTGTTGTAAGCCATTCACCACTGTTGGCGTCAATTATTTCGTTTTCATCAGCTAAAACCCAATCATTAGTAGAGACATTCTTGTTAATGGTGCCATCTTGGTTAAGAGCCGGTCCATGGTTCGTTAGCAGAGTTACACGGTGAAAAGTAACAATCCAAACTGGGTAATCTTTCAGTACAATATTTTCCTTAGGTGAGTTGGTGCCCAAGTATAACTCTGGAGCTACTTTATCAGTAAGTCTTACCCTTACTGCAGTAACGTCTGCTCCTTGCCGAGTAACATCGTCCCCAGCAACCTCTTTTGCTTTTTGAATGGCGGTAGCTGTATCTATTTTTGATTCATCTAACTCTTTCACTTCAAGCCCAGCGCTTATGAAATTTGGGTTTGATGCTGGGCTCTCAACTGAATTGCTGGAAACGGCAGGTCTCTTATTGGAAATAGCGGTTCTACTATCGGAAGCAGCAGGTCTATCGGAACTACTATTGATAGCCACAGCCACAGCTGCCACACCCAATATAAGCACTAACCCTATAATCGACGTGATAATGAGCTTTTTCATTTTAAA
Source organism: Anaerolineae bacterium (assembly GCA_035643475.1). Classification (GTDB taxonomy): domain Bacteria; phylum Actinomycetota; class Aquicultoria; order Aquicultorales; family Aquicultoraceae; genus DASQQM01. The sequence goes on from DASQQM010000250.1 coordinate 4,018, forward strand.
TACACCCTTTTTTTATAAAACAACTTGTAGAATACCCATCCCTTTGGTCTGGGATGAATGCCAGTTTACATCTATCTTAAACCGGCAAACGAAGTGAGCCGGCCATGGAAATGCTACC
>DASQQM010000251.1:0-6443 GCA_035643475.1 Anaerolineae bacterium
TCTTTATTGCACTGGCCTACTTCTTTCCTCCCGGCTTATTAAATGCGCCAGTCGAAGGAGTTGAGGTAACCAAACCTCCCTGGCCATTTTGGGCGTTCGTCCCACTTGAGGAGCTCTTCGGGGTCAGCGGTATTTTGATTGGCTCGATCGCGATCCTGATCGGCTTAATTCTTGTTCCGATAATAGGAAGCTTCATCCGCCAAGAGAGAACGCGTTTCATGGTGGTTAATATACTTCTCGCCATCGGGGTGGTTACCTGGCTCGTGCTCACGATCATTGGCTACTTATCGCCGGTAGAAAAACATTTCGGATAGTTGAGGTATCGTATGCGTATTCGATTTATAGCTCAATGCTTGTTTCTTTCAGTTTTAATCGGCGGGCTGTCGTTCTCTTGGTTGCCGATGGCATCAGTGCACGTCGGCAATTACAAGCTAGCTGTCACTGACGGAGAAAAAACCTCCGTCATCAATACAACATCAACCACCGGCAGAATCATACAAGCGGAGAAACAGGGCACGGAAATACCGAGCGATAAATCGCTCGGTAAGCCAGCCAAGATAACAGTCGCACACCCTACCTGGCTAAAAGCAACTGCCATACTCCTTGCACTAGTAAGTTTGGCAGGTGGCGCATTATTGCTTAGAGGCCCCCGATAGCCCAGTATGTAGCCCCTTTACGCTCGATAATTTGATAAGCGGCGTCTCTTGCCTGTATGAACAGCGCGTCCAGCTCTGGCTGGCGGTATTCTTTGCCAATGCAGGCGCAATATTCTGTGAGGCGTGCTCCGGCAATATGTGCCAGGCTCCAGGCAGGAACTTCTGAGTCGCCGTGCTCTCCGATGATGTAAGAGTGAACGCTCCTTGGGTCAACCTTGAAATACTGTCCCAGCAAGAAGCGTGGGCGCGCCGTATCGAGAATCGTTCCGGACCCGATTACCCTCTGTGACGGAAAGCCAGATGGTGTTAATGCGGCATATGTCATGGTTCATAAAAATCACCTTCCCAATTTTTCTGCTCGTCGAGAAGCTCGACACAAATTTGCGGTTATTCTTATCACGTCGCCGACTCCAGCTTTTGTAAGATGATGAGTACCGCAGGTGCTCCAGCAGTAGGAAAAATCTCAGTCGAGATTATTCCTGGAAATCGATCGTATTCATCTTCTCGGGTAAGGCGTGCGCTGAAAAAGCCCCACACCCAGTCAACCACGCGGCTCTGCCATGATTTTGATTTAGCCTCGAAGAGTAGGATCACATGCCCCTCAGGCTGCAATCGTTCCCAGGCCTTATTAACTACTTTCAAGGGGTTTGGAAGATGCTCAAACACCCAGGTTGAGACAATCAGATCGAAGTTTCCTTCAGGTAATGGATCGGTCAAGAGATCAAGCTGATAGTAGCGAGTATTCGGCACGTGACCAAACTTTTTATTGGCTACTGCCAGCATATCTTCAGATAGATCAACCCCGGTATACAATCCAAAAGACAGTCCTCGACAAAGCAAACGCTCTAGGTTAGCGCCAGTTCCACAACCCAGATCAAGAACGCTTGTGCCAGGCCGCACGTATGTTGAAAGCGCTTTGTCGAGCGCAACATAAGCATCCCGGAAAAGCCAGTCCCTCCAAATAGGGGCTGCTGCATCGTAAGACCGAGATGCGACACGATAGAGCGAACGCAATTCAACGGGTGCTCTGCGAAGCACAGTAAGCCCAAGACCGGTCTCGATCACCCCGGCCACGCGCAGAATCCACGAAGGCCGGTTAGCAAGCCAATCCATCACTTTATAGTAAATGCTCTTTACGGAGCCTGCTCGCCATCTACGTACGTACTTTCGTCCAAAGATAAGAAGCAGGATACCATCAATAACGAGCAGAGCGCCTAGTAAGCGCAAAAGTCCCTTTTTAATCATGGCTATCCAAAAATAATGTACTGTCTAACCATCCATGCCACATACTGGCAATCGCTTATACGCCCGGTAATTTCTGGCAAACGATTAGCTCGCCAGATCGCGTTTTCTACTCTCATACTCCTCTTTGCTGATCTCGCCTCTCGCATAGCGCTCTTGAAGGATTTCTAGTGCGCCAGGTTTTTTCTCCTGCTCTTGAGCACGCCTTCGCCGACTTGCTTCAGCGATAGCATAAGCTCCGCCTGCTATGGCAAGTATCCAGAACAACATCATCATAAAAAGCCCCCCGATCAAAGATTGAGTTGATTTCTGTTTAAGAAATCGATCTGGAACTACAATTTCATATACCTCATAAGGTTAAAACAAAACTTTCTGATGTAACTTTTACTTCCTACTCGACAGGTGTTCCCCCAAGAAGAAGCGCGTTCACAGTTACAAGACAGCGCTGCCCGACATGGTAGAGGCGGCAATTTCTGGTCACAGTAATAACCCGAAAAGCGGAAAGAAAGCACCGCCCGCAATAGGAAATGCGATGATGTTATAGCCTGCTGCATACCAGAGATTCTGAGTCATCTTGCGCTTGGTAACACTACTGATGGTTATCACGCTGGGCTCATCAACGACTTTTTAAGGAGTGTTTCCGTGATAACGAGCAACCATAAGAGAGCATTATCCTGCTTCTTTTGGTCGCTGAATGCGTGCTCTCAATGCGGCAAGACGACCTCTCGCTTCAAGAACTTTAAGCTCCTCTTCTTTCTCATCGAGCACTGTATTTAATTCTTCAACCCGTTCTACATCACGGCGCAGGGCTTCTAGCTGTTGTTCTATTTTCCCAGTCCTCTCCTCAATATCTTGTTTTTGCTCCAGGTAAGCCCTAGCAGCAGCTTCATCGGTTTTAACGGCCTCACGGGCCTTAGTATCTAGCTGATCGGCTTCTGCTTTCAATCCGGAAAGACGTTTACTTAAATCGTCTACAAGAGATAACGATTCTTCCTTTGCTCTTAAAAGGGCTCGCCTCTGCTTCTCAATATCTGCTCTTGCTCTTTTTAAATCTCGTTCTTCGGGGATCTCGGCAAGCTTCCTTTCAGCTGCTTCTTTCTTAAGCCGCTCTAAGTCTTGCCAGGTGACTTTGCCAGTTCTGATGCCTATCCTCATGCGATCAAAGGTATCTTCGTCAATATCACCACTTGCATACATGATCTTTAGTTCTTCATCAAGCTGTTCTTTCTCGGTTAACTCCCGAGGCTTTCGCTCACGATTTTCCCGGTTTTGCTCAAGAACCTCTTCAACGAGTCTAAAAAGAAATCCCATTCCATGATGGCCCATCATCTTAAAAAAAGCCTCCATATACTACGCTGCTATAATTCCCACACCTTTGAATATCTCATATCCCTCACACAAGCTTAAGTCCTGCGGTGGCAGTACATATTTAGATGGCTCAATACTCTCTTTGGGAAGTTTTTCAGAATTTTTACGGGCTATTTCGACCATCTTATCCATGAGGGCATGAAACTCTCTTTCTGTCTTCTCGAATAACTCAACGATCTGGTTATCCACCTTATCGAGCTCACGAAGTACCTGCTCTTCATTGGCTTTTATACGATACTGACCATCATTTGTTATACGAATAATCAAGGTAATAACCCCTTTCTTTCGATATGTAAAAGTGCATTATGCCGCCGGACCAACTTCTTTCTTGAGCCTGGCCAACTCCTCTTCAACCGCTTTTGAGCGGCCAAGCTTCTCGAGCTCACGCTCAACATCGCTTTTGCTCTCTCCCAAGACGTCTTCTATGGCACCCCTTGCTATGAGCTCATCGATCGCTTCAGCACGCGCTTGCATGTCTTTAATGCGGTCTTCAGCTCTCGTGATCGACTGGCCGACGTCGGTTAGCTCCTCAGAAATACCTGTAAGCGTTTCTTTAATTCTCACTTGCGCTTCTGCAGCGCCATACATCGCTTTCAGCTCTTCTTTTCTACTCTTAAAAGATTCAATTTTCGCCTTTAATGAATCCCTACTTGATTCAAGCGATGACATCTGCTGCTCAACCCTTTGTATGTTTTGCACAACTTCCCCCAGGCGTTGATCTAATTCTTGTTTCCTGCCTATAGCAACTTGCGCCAGGTCATCACGTTTAAACTCAAGGGCCTGCCTTGCCTGGTTGTTATAGCGATCAGTATTTCTGGCGAGATCATCCCGTTGCATTATAAGCTTTTGTTTTGCGGTTGAGATATCAAGTAGACTCCGTTCAATCTTTCGTAAGTTCTCACCCATTTCAACGAGGCTAAAGTCGAGCGTTCTGCGGGGGTCCTCCATCCTCTCTAACGTATCTTCGGCCCGCATCCGAAACACCCTCATAAACCGATCAATTAGTCCCATATCTCCACCTTCCTATATATCGCATTAATACAAATGGACCCGAATCTTAACGTAGTTAAGAGAACTATTCCTAAAAGGGTTTGCGCAAAACCATAGAGAACGTTTGGAAAGTTGGAAGGTTCTTGCGCATATTGATTGCGGCCAACTTAGCTAAGTACTAGCCGTGGGGATAACAACCGGTTAGTCATCCTTGTTCAAGACGTTTTAAAGAAAGATAATCTATTTGTATTACAAATACTAAACTGAGGGTTAGGGATGTCAAAACTCATTAAAACGCTGGTAGCTTTAGGCACGCTTGTAGTAGCATTGGGAATTGGACTCGCTGATGCTTTAACCCACATTTCTCCCGATATCACGATTCTTTATCTTATCCCTATTATTATCGCAACAGTATATTTAGGTTTGGCATATGGTCTTTTTGTTTCCTTTGCCTCCGCCGTTGGGGAGCTCGTCTTTCATACAGAACTTGGCATCACGCATGGCACAAATTTAACGCTTGATCTAATTTTGCATTTCCTTGTGTTTACTCTGGTAGCCCTTCTTACCGGTAGGCTAATTGTTCAACTCAGAATAATTAGAGAGCTTGAACAAAGAAGGGGTTTCGAGTTGGATATTGCAAGAACCGTTCACACATCGGTTTTTACACCTTACGCGAACCACTACAAAAACCTCGCCGTGGTCAGTAAAGTTGCCTTTGCAAGAGAACTTGGCGGCGATTACTACCGTGTCGCTACCGTTGGCGATAAGCTCTTCTTCTGTATTGCAGATATTTCAGGGAAAAGTATTTCAGCGGCTCTATTTTCCGCGATGCTTCATCAAAATATAACAGAGGCACTCGAGCACACCAGTAATTTAACCGAGCTGGTTGCAAGAGTTAACGCTCGTATTTACCCATCGTTACCTGAAAACATGTTCATTACTCTGTTTTGCTGCCTTTTTGACGATACAAGCATCAGTTTTGTAAACGCCGGGCACGAAACCCCACTTCTTTACGCGAAACAGACCGATACGATAGAGCGATTTGAGAGCAGAATGACGCTACCACTAGGGATCGTTCCAGATTTGGTAATCGAAACAAAATCCGCGCCCTTCTTAGCGGGGGATATCTTGCTCGCATTTACCGATGGTGTTACCGATAGCGAAAACTTTAGAGATATGCCTTACGAGCGCTTAGAAGCTTCTCTTTATGCTAACTCCAACTCTAGCCCGCAGGATATCGTTACGATCATCTATCAAAAGACTATTTCAGGCAACAGAGGAACGCCTTTCGATGACATTGTTATCACCGCCGTAAAAAGAGAAGGTTAAATGTGCTATAGTTTTCAGGATCTATATCAGACATCGATCACTTTCCTTGCTGCTTCCTACTGGTTCTAGGCGATATCCCTTGTGTGTATTCACGGTATTTCTGCTCTTCAGCATAGAGCCTGGCATTTTCCAAGGCGAGTGAAACCAATGCTGCCAACGTGTTTGCAAAATCGGCCTCGGGCTCTGTAACGGTAACTGGGGCAGAGCGGTAACTAAAGACGAGGATACCGATGACTTTTCCCTTTACTGTTAAGGGAGTGGCAAGCAACGATCGGATACTATATTTCCTCATCAACTCAGGATTTAATCTTTCATCGTTATAAGCGTCGTTACTAATAATTTGCTTTTTGGTTTTCAAAATTTGCACTTCGGCTTTAGCTTCCTCATCGGTTAACTGCGTCCCGATTAGATCACGTGGTAGCCCATAGATATACCTTACTACCCAACGATCATCCTCAAGCAGCTTTATGGCGGCTGATTCCGCTCCTATGGCTCTGGCAGAATCTGTGAGAACCCTTTCCATTATCTGGTCAAAATCAAGCGTGGAATTTATCGTCGCGTCTATACTGTTGAGGGCATCGCTCAGTTCCCCTCTTCTTTTATACTCGTTTTCGACCCTTTTGCGTTTGCTAATGTCTCGGAAATATATTGAAAGCCCCCTCTTATAAGGAAAAGCGTGCACTTCAAACCATTTATTTAACGGCGGGTAAAATTCTCCAAACACCACCGGGGTATCCTTATCAACTGCTCTTCTAAATTCTTTACCAAACGTAGTGTCCACTACCTCAGGGAATGCCTCCCACATGGTTCTATATAAAAGTTCTAACTTTCTCTTCCCTAAAAGTTGCTCTGCTTTGC
>DASQQM010000252.1:0-9877 GCA_035643475.1 Anaerolineae bacterium
CAAAATCAATGAATTTTTTATCGGGGACCACAACCCTATGCTGGTGCAAGTGCCGAACAATGTATACCATGGCTGGAAATGCATTAGCGAATCGGAAGCCGTAGTCATTAACGCTCCTACGGAGGTATACAACTATAAACAGCCTGACGAGCACCGACTGCCGTATAATACCGAACTGATTTCCTATGATTGGAGTATTAAGCACGGTTAACTTTAAACGTGACTGTCTCAGGGATCTTACAATTAGGTGCTTCTAGCCGTTGACAGCTGTCATTCTGAAGCGGAAGCCTGAGTGTAAACGAAGGCTGGAGCTGAAGAATCTCAATAGTATCGTCACTATTCCTAAGGATTACAAGAAAAGACTTAAGAGCTAAGAGATGGTTGTAGACTTGAAGAAGGTAGAGGATATAGTGTAGATCCTTCGCCTCCGTTTCACTGCGGCTCAGGATGACAAGCTGAGAGTCTCCGGCTCTTTAAGGATGACAGGTTGAGGGACTCCTACTCTTGATGACATGGCGGTAGTGCTGCGGGTCAGGATGACAGAATGGCCGTATTGCAAAGTCTCTGAAGCTAAATATTAATTGGTCCACTAACATCTACCCGTGCGCTTCATCCTGAAGGGAGACCGCAAGGAGAACTATATCATCAGATAACATCCCGCCGGTGCACTCCATGACCTCGCCAAATACTACTTCTGGCATCCTCTCTGCCTTTATTGGGGCCGAGTCTTTTATAAAGCTCACCAACCGTTCCTCACCGAAGAACTCATGGTTGCACCGCGCCTCGGTAACGCCATCGGTGTAAAGAAGGAGCACGTCTCCCTTCTCGATGGGGATCTGATCATCAATAAAGTTAAGCCCAGTAAATGCCCCAATAGCCGGAGAGCTGGTGATAAGAAGATCGGTCTGTAGCGTTTTTCTCTTAAGTATCCCTGGAGGATGCCCCGCAGAGCAATAGGAAAGATGCCCCGTCTCCGTATTGAGAATGCCAAAGAAGACCGTTACAAACATCGCCTGAGTGGATGTCTTTCTCACCACATCGTTTACCCTCGCCATAACTGATGCCGGTGAGCTATCTTCATATGCATATGCCTTTATGGTGTTTTTCACCAACGAGGTAAGGGTGGCTGCTCCTAATCCCTTCCCTGATACATCTCCGATGACAATACCGACCTTTCTGTGCTCTACCTCAAAGAGCTCATAGAAGTCTCCTCCTACTCGTGCTGTATCTGTTGCAGAGCGGTAGAGATGTCCGAATTCTATTCCCACAACTTTCTTCGGCACAATAAGGAGCGCCTCTTGTAATGTATCTGCGATATTTCGCTCAGCTGCGTAAAGGCGCGCGTTTTCGAGCGCAAGTGACATCGACGTTCCCAGCTTGGTTGCAAAATCGATCTGCGTATTGGTGAAAATGACTTGAGCTGAGCGAAATATAAACATAAGTATTCCGATGGCCTTTCCCTTTACTATGAGGGGTATGGCCAGTATTGATCTGATCCCATACCTTCTTATCATCTCAGGATCGATCCTGGGATCGGCATAGGCATCGCTGATGGCGACCGGTCTTCCTGCTTTAACGACCGATTCAACATACCCTACCTCTTCAACAGTTAAGTGTTTTCCCACTTGATCCTCGGCATATCCGTAGGCATACCCTACTATCCACCGGTTATCCTCACGAAGTGCTATCAACGCCGTCTCAGCCCCTATCGCCCTGGCAGACTCTACGATAACTCGCTGCATGATCTCATGAAAATCCAGGGTAGAGCTTATCGTTGATTGGATATCATTTAAAGCAGCACTTAGCTCCTCTGCTCGCTTTCTCTCGGTGATATCGGTAAAAGTAACAACAGTGCCCTTTATCTTTCCATCTTCTATTATTGGGTAGGAAGAGTACTCTACTGGAAAAGAAGAGCCATCCTTTCTCCAGAAGACTTCGGTGTCTACTCTTGTTCCCTGCCCGGTCTTTGCAGCACTGAAGATGGGGCACTCCTCGATGGGGTAGGGTGTGCCATCTACCCGGTGGTGGTGGATGAGCTCATGAGCGTTTCTGCCTATCACCTCTTCAGGGGTGTAGCCTGTCATCCGTGCTGCTGCTCTGTTAAACAGCAGTGCCTCCCCTTTGAGGTTAAGCTCATAGATGCCCTCATCGGTTGATTCAAGCAGAAGCTGCATCCTCTTGACAAGTTGGGCGCATTCTTCCTCTATCCTTTTTCTCTCCGTGACATCAGCGACCACTGACATGATGCCGTTAATATTCCCCGAGGCATCATAGAGCGGTGCCGCTGATAGACTCACATCGATTCGTGTGCCATCTTTCTTCTGCCGTTGCACCTCAACACCCGTAATTGACTCTCCCCGTAGCGCTCGCTCACGCAGCGTGCGGAACTCGTCTCGCCGATCCTCAGGAATAATTGGGTTTTGCTGGCCGAGCACCTCTTCTTCACTCCAGCTGAAGATTCGCTCTGCGGCAGGATTCCACCTAGTAACGTTCCCCCCGGGATCAAGGGCGATGATAGCAAGTGGCGATGCTTTGACCAGTGCCTCAAGGGCTTGGCTAGTCTCCCTGCGTGCCTCCTCTGCCTGCTTTCTTTCAGTGATGTCGCGAGCGATAACCATGACCGCGGGTCTTCTTTGGTAGATAACGGGCGCCCCTGTCACCTCAACATCCACTACTTCTCCGTTAAGGCGAATAAACTTTTCCTCGACAAGACCGACTGTTTTACCCTGCTGCATCTGTTTTATCCGCTCTATCACGGCCTCCCGGTAATCCGGGTGTACAAACTCAAGCACTGGCTTACCGACAAGTTTATCTGGGGTTTCCGCGCCGAGCAGTCTTACCGCAGCGGGATTTACGTAGGCAAGCTTGCCCTCGCTGTGGACAGCCACCCCATCTGGAGAAAGCTCCACTAGAAGACGGTACCTCTCCTCACTCTCAATAAGGGCCTCTTCTGTCCGCTTTCTCCCGGTAATATCAGTGGAGACACCGCCAAGCGCATAAATAACGCCTGCAGGGTCACGTAAAGGAAACTTTACCGAAACATAAGTATGCACCCCATCCTCAAGGGGAACGTTCTCTTCAAATTCCAGGGGAACCCCCGATTCAAGCACCTTCCGGTCATTTGCTCGTAGTGCATCAGCTCTTTCCTTTGGGAAAAGCTCATGATCGGTCTTGCCTGCAATCTCTTCCCTTGTCGTATGAAAGATTCTTTCAAACTGGCGATTTATGAGCGCATAGCGCCCCGTTGTATCCTTAACGTAGATGACCGCCGTGGTATTGTCTATAATGGCCCGCAGCCTCTCTTCGCTCTCACTAAGGGCCTCCGCTACCCTCTTTCTCTCGGTAATGTCAGAAAAGTAACCTGAAAGACCATTCTCGTAAGGGTAGACGTGTAGCTCAAACCATTTGTCTAGCGGGGCATAGAACTCTTCAAAGGATACGGGCACCATCTCTTCTTTTGCTCTGCTAAACTCTTGGTAAAACTTAGTTCCTACTGCCTCTGGAAATGCTTCCCATATGTTCCTATATAGAAGCTCTTCTTTTCTTCTGCCTAGAAGCTGCCCAGCTTTGCGATTTACATAAGTAAAGCGCCACTCGTTATCAAGTGCAAAAAATCCATCGGTAATACTTTCAAGTATATCGATAACCTGTCTTCTTGATTCTCGTACTTCCTCGGCAGCCTGCTTTCGCTCGGTGATATCTTCACCGATGCTTGCCATGCCGGTGACATTGCCTTGAGGATCGCGTAAGGGAACGTTAGTAAATAAAATGGTGCGCCTCTCACCCCAGCTGGTCATGATGTCATTTTCATAATGAGCCTCTATCTCTCCTCTCGCAGTTGATTCGAGGAAGAATTGTCGCGCTTGCTCCCTCTGCTCAGGGGGGACGAATGTATCAAACCAGTCTTTTCCGATAACCTCATTCCGCTGCCAACCGGTAAGACCAAGCAGAAAATCATTTACGAATGTTACCTTGCCCCGGGTATCAAGCATAACTGCAACGATATCGGCCTCTTCTAGCATCTCGCGAAACCGCCGTTCGCTCTCTCTAAGCGCCTCTTCGGCCCTTTTTTGCTCGGTGATATCATCAAGAGATATCACGGCACCGATAATGGAGCCTCTCTTATCGCGAAGCGGCACTGCGTTAGCGGATACGATCACCCGTGTCCCATCCGGGCGTTCATGGAGATGCTCAAAACCGTATACCGGCTCACCCGTCTGCACAGCCTTAGCGAGGGGATGCTTCCCAGCAGGTATAGGTCTTCCTTCCATTGTAAGAGCCATAAGTGTAGGGTCATCGTAGGTCTTCCCAATAATTTCACTTCGCTTTAGGCCAAATATCCCCTCCGCTGCGGCGTTGGTATACGTAATGCGGCCATCTCGGTCTATAATAATAATGCCGTCCGGAATGGTCTCGATTATTTGCTCTAACGATTCCTTAGGAGCTACTTCTTCCAAATGAAATCCCTCAAAATTTAATTCGTGTTTTCCTTAGAGTGATTTTACCCGAATATTAACCAAAACCCTCTAAACTCCTTTTCGAGGAGGATTCGCGTTGTGCATCCATCGCCAGGACGCATTTCGGATTCGCAATCGGGGGTTATTAACTGCAAAATGAAGACGGAAAACCCGGTAGGAAGACCCAGTGTCTTTCATCCTCCCTGCCCACGCTACGCGTGCTCGGGGGGAATTCGAACCCTGATCCTTGGGCCAGAAGCCCCTTATTAGCTTTTATACGTAGCGCTCGATCTATGCATAGTCCTTTACCTGGATTATTGCAGTAATCAACCTTTTTGCAGTTCAACAATATAGCGCAAAAGCCCTGTATGTTATACTGTCAGTATTTAACATCACTTCAGCAGCGATTAACCTTTTTATCGAGGTGTATAATGAAATCCGTAGTACTACTATCAGGAGGTATTGACTCAACGGTATGTACTGTCATTGCCGGCCAAACGTCTGGCTTTGACCAAGTTGCCGGTTTAAATGTTCTCTATGGTCAAAGGCACTCAAAGGAATCTGGAGCCGCAGAGGCAATCGCTGGTCATCTTGGCCTTGGAATGTTTAAGAAAATAATCCTTCCCAATGAACTATTTAAAGGCGCTGGCTCATCTTTGATAGATCCAACCAGCGATATCCCACATGGGCCCTACCCCGATAACGTCGGACCCGTTTCAACGTACGTACCGTTTAGAAACGGCAACCTTATTTCAATTGCGACGGCATATGCACTAAAGCTAGGCGCCGAGACCATATACTTTGGGGCTCATGCAGAAGATGCCCTAAATTGGGCATATCCTGATTGTACGCCTGAATTTCTCGGGGCCATGAAAAATGCCGTTTGGGTGGGCACGTACCATAAGGTGCGCCTCATAACTCCGCTCGAATGGCTTACCAAAGTTGATATCATAGCCCTTGGGAAAAAACTGGGCGTTCCCTTTGAACTCACATGGTCGTGTTATCAAGGGGACGCAAGAGCATGTGGGCAGTGTGCAACGTGTCTGTCACGCCTTGCAGCATTCAAAGCCAACGGACTCGATGATCCGGTCCCATATCGATCTGATGCGGAGGGGAGCAATGTTTGAGATCTATGTGCATGAAACATTTGATGCCGCTCATTTCTTGCCCGATCACAAGGGTAAATGCGCAAACATGCATGGCCATACGTGGCGCATTGAGCTCACTATACAGTCGGAAACTCTAAATAACGGTATGGTGCATGACTTTGTTGACGTCAAAACCACACTTAAAGCGATTCTCCCTGATCACTCGCTTCTTAACGATATTATGCCAAACCCAACGGCAGAGAATCTGGCAAAGTACTTATATGCTCAGCTTAAAGAGCATGTTCCCACAATAACGAAGGTAATTGTTTGGGAATCCGCAACTTCAGGGGCGGCCTACTTTGAAAGTTAGCGAGGTTTTCTATTCTATACAAGGCGAAGGCCATAATACAGGTATCGCCATGGCCTTCGTGCGTCTTGCGGGATGCAACTTGCACTGCAGCTTCTGTGATACCCAGTATGCGCCAGGACCCGGCATCGATATGGGCGAGGATGAGATTATAGAGCAAGTGAGGCAATACAACGCGCAATGGGTATGCATAACTGGTGGTGAGCCATTCCTCCAGGACATCAGCCCGCTTACAAACCTTTTAAGGCAAGCGGGGTTCAGAATACATATCGAGACGAACGGCACTCTTTTTTATCCGGTTGCTTGTGACTGGTTAGTAGTGAGCCCTAAGCAAGGCGCTGAGCCAGATTTGCGGGCGCTCGAGAACGCACACGAGATTAAATGCGTCATTAGTTCAGCTGATGACCTTACGGACGTACGCAGATTTGAAGAATGCGGTATGCACCACTCAGTGCAGCCGGTTGATAATAGAGCCGATATTGTAAAGGTTTGCGTTGATTTCATAAAGACACACCCAAAGTGGCGATTGAGCATGCAGCTGCATAAGCTCATTGGTATCGATTAAATAGTCGGGAGGCGCTATGGAATTTGATATCCTCGGTAAAACAATTCACCATCCGCTGAAGAAGCTCGAAACGTTCAGAAAACCGGCGAACGTACACACAGTTATTATGAAGAGCGATGAGGTTACCAGTATGTGCCCGGTGACAGGTCAGCCAGATTGGGAAACAGTTACAATAGAATATGCGCCAGATCAACTATGCGTGGAGAGCAAAAGCCTGAAACTGTATTTCTGGAGCTTCAGGGATGAAGGCTGCTTTTGCGAAGCGCTTGCAGACCAGATTGCTAATGATTTTTTCAGTGCTTGTGAGCCTTTCTGGTGCAAGGTTACAGTCGTACAAAAACCACGCGGCGGGATAGAAATAACGTCAATTGCAGAAATCAAGAGAGATATAGAAGCTTGAGCCCCAACTTCACGATAGGCCAAAAGCCGTGATAAACGTTGAAGAATGGCCGAAGCTTACGTGAAAAGCCGGGCTTTCTCCCCGGCTTTTCTGTTTCCTTTCCATGCATAGCATGACCGGATTCGAACCTGAGACGTCGTGGCATTACGCCGTTCCCTAGTAAGGGGAACTGTGAGTTCCCCTTCAATATGTCACTGGCGTAAATGAGTACTTTAATTGTTTTGCCGCCAATCCTCGTGATATTAGACCGGTTTGTCAAAATTAAGGTTGTACATGTCAAAGATCAAGATATTATTTACAAGGAAAGTATGGTTCCTGTTAACTGCTAAAGAACAGGAAAAGGTACCAAAAGCTAGGGGGTTTAACATGAGAGATAAGACAGAGCAAATCATGGAAGCAGCTCTGAGGGTTTTTTAAAAAGGATAAAAAGGATATAAAGAGTCGGCCACTAATTTTAGGCATTACCAATTCGGATAATTATACAGTGTTATTCAGCTCAATACAGCTCTCATAAATAGAAGAAACAGAGGAAACTATGGCAGAGAAAATAGATATTGAAGAAAGCATCTCAAAGGATCGATTTGTCCAACTTATTCGTGAGTTTGCTGATTCCGTGGAAAAATCAAGTGATTTTCAACTTGTTATACAAGGCAAACAAGTTACTGTTCCAACGCAAGGTGAGATGAAGGGCGAATTTGAATCAAAAGAAAAAGGTGGCGAGTTTAATTTCAAAATTAAATGGTCGTCTGCTGCGTAGATAAAACAACAGCTACCCTAGCATAAGTCCAGACCATCACCAAGCGGCTTGCTGACCGGCGGTTAATATTACTGACCAAAGAGACAGGAGGCTAGTATTATAAAAAGGCTTAGGTAGTAGCTCTATAAGTTTTTCTGATTCCCGCAATTAAATCGTTTCTTAATTTTGCCAATTGCTCACTTATTCCAACTTTGTATGTAGAGGGATGCCTTAATTGTTTGTACTCTAAAGGTAAACGAGCAAGCCTTTCTCTGGCTTTTGCTGCAATCTCATCGATCTTTTTCTTTTGCGGTGTTGTTCTACCTTTGCTCATTATTCTTACAAGCAACGGCTCCTTTGTTAGCTTAGCACTCATAATGATACCTGACTTGTGCAGATGATAAATTGTATCAATATCTTGCTCGTGTTCAAGCACGATCGCGTCAGCGGAAAAATTACCCTTTTCGTCCAGACAGCGCAAGATTTTCTTGACTCCCGGGAGGATAATTTTTTCTATATCCTCTGAAATTTTTAGCCTGGGCTTGTTGTCACTCATCGAAAGCTTGTAAACGCCATCAAGAGCAGCATCCGGTTGGCCTGTAATAAGACTTGTGCCTACACCGAAAGCATCAATAGGACAATTTCTTGCCAGGAGATCCTCGATAATGAATTCATTCAATTGCCCGGAAGCGATTATTTTTACATAGGCAAGGTTTGCCTGGTCGAGCATCTTGCGAGCTTCTTTACTTAACTGCCCGAGATCGCCACTATCGATTCGGATGGCTAATAGTTTGTGCCCTGATCGCTCAAGTTCTTTAGCGACTTTTATAGCATTCGGTACTCCTGAATTCAAAGTGTCGTATGTATCTACAAGAAGAACACATCTTTCTGGCACCATTTTTGCGAAATCTCTAAAAGCGGTAAGTTCATTGTCATAGCTCTGAATCCATGAATGTGCCTGTGTGCCGGTCGCCTGTAAATCAAATTTAAAGGCACTATAAACGTTTGAGGTACTATCGGCTCCTCCTGTTACGGCGGCTTTGCTCGCATGGATGCCGCCAAGTCCCTGAGCTCGTCGAAGCCCGAAGTCAATAACTGGTCTATTACCTGCCGCTTGTTTTAGCCTGGCTGCTTTAGTGGCGATAAGCGATTCAAAGTTTAAGATATTAAGTACAAGAGTTTCTATGATTTGCGTTTCGATGATGTTACCTTGAACTCTTAGCACAGGCTCGAAAGGAAAAACTACTTCGCCTTCATTGCATGCCCAAATGTCTGCCGTAAATTCGAAATTCTTTAAGTATCCAAGAAACTCGTCCTTAAAACCGAGAGATTTAAGATAGGCAAGATCCTCTTTTTCGAATCTCAAGTGTTCGAGGATATCAAGCAAGTCCGAGAGCCCGGCAAACACGGCAAATGCTCCCCCAAAAGGTGCTTTCCTGAAAAGGTAATCAAAAGATGCTGGTGTGTCCTTTCTCCCGTTCAAGAAATAGCCTTGAGCCATAGTGAGCTCGTAATAATCCAGATAAAGACCTATGTTCTTTTCAAGTATTGCCATTTAGTTGATCCTATTTATCTTTCCGACCAAAATCGCCAAATTTTATTAATACTTCAAGGTCGTTTTAGCTGCCCATAACAGACCTTAACCGCCTAACGAACTGTAAGTTTAGATTAACATTATAAATTATGATACCCTTGTTGCCATTTTACGGATTAATATTTTTACTTCAAGGATCACTTATCATTTTCGTTCAGCGAAGTGAAGTTTTAGCGCTATAATTTTTATTACGTCAATGTCCACTTCAGTAAGTGGATACGGTTGTACAAGGTTATAGGTGTTGATTGAACCAAGATACATGGGTTAACTTAGACTCAGCACTCTTGTAGATAGCGTATCTACGCTCCAAGCGCTCTTCATCAGCAAGCCGATATTCCTCTAAACAGCTACCATATTCCTCGTCCTCTTCTTCCTCTTCATCTTCTTCATCCCAGGTAGCAACAGCCTCCTGCAGAGTACTAATAGCAGTAAAAGGATATAGTTACTACGCTAATAATTGACCTACCTTCGCCAATTATGTATGGTTAAGGTACGGTCGAGTGCTAATATAGGAGGCTAGTGTGCGATATACGCGCTTACTGCTTATCATCTTTGTTGGTTTGGTCCTTGTAGCTGGCTGCAGTAATCAGCAGACTACAAAGCAAGACAGTAAAGCAACTAAGAAGCCTGCAAAGCCTGCGATAGATTTTAAGACCCTGCAGCTAAACGA
>DASQQM010000253.1:0-7404 GCA_035643475.1 Anaerolineae bacterium
GGCAGGTAGCTTCAAGTGGAACTTCGGTGACGGAACGATCATTGAAGACATAGGGCCATTTGTTGAGCATACATACAGCCAAGCTGGCACATATACAGTAACGCTTACCATCTATGACGCTGCAGGCCACACGGCAACTGATATCGCTACTGTTACGGTACATCCGGCGCTGACGACTATTACCACCAATCCCTCATCTCCTGATGGGGAGAATGGCTGGTATAAAACTGCCCCAACGATTACCCTTACCTCAGATGCGACCGCAACAACCTACTACAAGTGGGATGCTGGGGCAGAGACGACCTACACCGTACCATTTGTAGCACCAGAAGGAGAGCACACCCTCTCCTTCTACTCCGTGGATGCGACAGGAAATACTGAGCCGACACGAACCAGGCAGTTTAAGGTGGACACCATTGCTCCCACTACCCCAGCATTAAATACGGTGGATACCATCACTGCAAGCAATGTTGCAAGTGTTACGGTAAGCGGCACTGCTGATTCCACCACGACTGTCTACATTACCGCATCAGATGGGGTGCACGAGGTTACTGCAACTACTACATCAAGTGGTACCTTTAGCGCTACCCTTAACCTCACCAGCCTTGCTGATGGCACCATCACCGTTACCGCCTATGCAGAAGATGCGGCGGGAAATACCAGCCCAGTTAGTCTTGCGGTGCAGGCGGTAAAAGATACAGGCACAGGCAATACTAGCCTAGTAAGTGTGTCAAGCTCTGGTGAGCAGAGTAACTCCCGCAGCATTGTTCCAAATACTAGCGCCTCAATAAGCGCAGACGGACGATATATAGCATTTGAATCCGATGCGACGAATCTAGTCGATGGGGATAATAACGCCGCGTATGAGTATGATATCTTCGTCCACGACCGCATAAACCACACAACAGAGCGTGTAAGCGTAGCAAGTGATGGCACAGCGGCAAATGACAGTTGTTATAGTCCCTCAATCAGCGCAGACGGACGATACGTTACATTTACGTCCGACGCATCTAACCTGGTTGCCGGCGATACAAACAATTATATTTCTGATATCTTCGTCCACGACCGCATAAACCACACAACAGAGCGCGTAAGCGTAGCAAGTGATGGCACAGCGGCAGATGGCAATTGTTGGAATTCCTCAATAAGCGCAGATGGACAATATATAGCATTTGACTCCGCTGCAACTAACCTAGTAAGTAGGGATAGGAATCGCCAAACTGATATCTTCGTCCACGACCGCATAAACCACACAACAGAGCGTGTAAGCGTAGCAAGTGATGGCAGCGAAGCAGTCAAGGGGTCGAGTAATACCCCCTCAATAAGCGCAGACGGACAATATATAGCATTCGAGTCCTCTGCAGCTAACCTGGTTGACGGCGATACAAACGGATACGCTGATATCTTCGTCCACGACCGCATAAACCACACAACAGAGCGCGTAAGCCTGTCAAGTAATGGCACAGAAGCAAATCATTGGTCTGAGTACGCCTCAATAAATGCGGATGGACGATATGTTGCGTTTAGAACCTACGCATCTAACCTGGTTGCCGGCGATACAAACAATTGCGAAGACATCTTCGTCCACGACCGCATAAGCCACACAACAGAGCGCGTAAGCGTATTGAATGACGGCTCAGAAGGAAATGGTAGGAGTTGGGAACCCTCGATAAGCGCAGACGGACGATACGTTGCCTTTGGCTCAGAGTTAATTCTGGGAAGTGACGATACAAACAATTGCCAAGATATCTTCGTCCACGACCGCATAAACCACACAACAGAGCGCGTAAGCGTATCAAGTAATGGCACAGAAGCTAATGGTGAGAGTTTTGCTCCCTCAATAAGCGCAGACGGGCAATGCGTTGCATTTGAATCTGATGCATATAACCTAGTTGCAGGCGATACTACCTTGGGTAGAGATATATTAGTTCGCGTAAGGAAGTAGTGCTACAGAAGCGAAAGGCCAATAAAGTAGGCAGTTTAAGGTAGGCACTGGCCAGTAATACATAGCTAAAGGCATTGCGACCTCTTCGATAACAGAACGATAAGAACCCACATACCTCCTTGATCACCAGTCAGGGAGGTATGTGGCTTTTAAGTGCAACCATTGCACCCGACAAGAAGATGAAACACCTTTAAGCACAAAGAGATCAAAGCATCAGAAGCAAGAAGAAATATTACCAAGGAATAAGCCATCCTGTACTTCAATAGCAAATCCACTGCCAGGGGTAGCGAAGAAGCTAAATCACATCCTTTGGATGACTAAGAATCCTGAATTTGAGCCCCCAGGGCGACTTGATAATCCATCACTTTTGTGCCTCAGAAGCAGCGCTCCATTAGAATTGGGTCTTTTGGACGACAAGGATTAGCACAAATTGAGCCCTTTGGTCGACAGATAGCGGGCGCCTCTTTGTGTAGGCTTCTAACCAAGAGATCGAAAGGCGGGCCATTTAGCAAGGGGGGTAGCTGGTGGAAATGCCTGCTGCTGAGGTCTCTTAGAAATTTCGTAAGGAGGCAACGTGAGTGAGGCAAAGATCATTTTTATTCGTGATCGCCTTAACGGCAATTTTGGTATTTGCGGCTGCATCGATTGTAGCATCAAGGAGTCATTGGACGCGCTTAGGCCCTGAGGACTATCAGCTAATAGCGCGCGTTGATAAAACACCGATCGTTTTTAATGCTTTGCAAGATAAAGACAGGAGTAAGATCGCAGAGGTAAGAACAGAAAACCCAGGCATTGACGAGCGGTGGAGGGGCACAAGGCCCGACGTGGTACCTCCCCTGGAGGTTAAGATGGTCCTGCCACATAACGGCCTTACCGATGTTGCAACCGGCTCATTTGATGTTGCCTTTGAGGATGAAGAGGGGCGGCAGGCGAGAAAGGTTACAAAATTTACCGTGGGCGAGAAGGCGCTTCTAATGACAGAACCGGAGTTTTCCTGCTTTGAACTCATCCCATCAAATGATTACAGCAAGTACATAATACCCACAGGCAAAGGACTGTGGCTCGTTGACCCAGAGAAAGAGACCACCAGGAAGATCACTGATGATAGCTATAATGGTAAGTCCTTCGATGAGCTGAGGGGGTATGGCGTAGCCACAAACAAAGAAGAGGCTTGGTCGCTCTTCTGGAATGCTGACCTGCAGCTTAGCCCAGATGGCTCAAAGATAGTGTACGTTACGAACAGGGACTGTTTAGATAAGGGGACATCGCTGTGGCTTCTTGATGTATCCACTGGCGATGAGCATGCCCTTATCAAAAACGAAGATGGAGAGCATTACAAGACTATCGGGTGGATTGATAACGAGCACATTCTCTATGGCAAGGCGGTTAACGGTTCATTCTCCGGACTTATCGCGGATATCAGTGGCAACCATACCGAAGTGGATATCCCGCCGTTTGGGGTGCTGGCCCAACATCCTAGCGGTATGATCGCCTACACGCCCAATTATGAAGCGGCAAAGGATATCACTATCGTCAAGATAGGCGCAGACGAACACCTGACCCAGGTGCACAAAGTGGATCGTTCGCATTTAAGCTATGGCTCAGTCAGCTTCAGCCCAGATGGCTCAAAGTTGGTATATGCGTATGCGCTGGATAGCGAAAGCCCCGGTCTCACCGTATCAGTAGTCGATCTGGTTAATAAAAGAGAGTTCAATTTGAAGAATACTCCTGCAGGAGGAATCATTTTGTTTGATGTTAAATGGCTCGATAATGAAAGACTACTGATTCACGCGCATGAGACACCAAACGATATGCACAAAGTATCCACCTGGATCTATAGTCTGAAGGGGGATGAGGTGAAGTGATCACACCGAGAAGGGTTCTCTCGCTATTTATGGCGGTTTCAATGCTTTTTGCATTGCCGGTAGAAGCTTTCGCTTATACATATAATATTGTATCTGGCAATGTTCCACCCGTCATGATGCAATGGGGTTGCCCACTGGACTACTTCTCGCCGGTAACCAGCAAGTGGAATCAGCCCAGGTCTGTCGGCACAAATCCACACCGCGGCGTAGACCTGAGGGCTTGTATTGGCTCTAATGTGAGAGCTGTGTGGAACGGCTGGCTAACGAGGTGCGGTGACGGTGTAAGCCTGCGGATAGATATAAACAGGAATGGTATCAAAGATGATGCACCCTACTACTGCCATTACTATCACCTGTCTTATAAGGGGGCGAGCAGATACTACCAGAAGGGGGATGTGGTCGGCAAATCGGGTGACGCGGGCACCGGCCCACACCTCCATTTTGGCGGGACGAGCTCTAACACAAGCCCAATATGGTACCGGAACGAGGTTAACTACCGCTACCAGAGCTGCTGGAATAGGGGAAAGGATCTCGATAGTTTTGCCGTCGCCACGTGGATCGGCAATAAAGCAGGAGTAACCGCTTACTTTAAGGATTCGGGCGGGAATTATGCTCCTGCAGAGATACGCATATTCCACAGGAGAGCTGGAGCCTCCGCGTGGACGAACGGCGGCGTAATGACAAGCGTAGGATCGTATACCTGCTCGTACGATTTCACAGGAAAGTACCCACCGGGCACGAAGATACACTGGCATGTGCGAATAAGAAGGAACGGTCTGCCATCGACCATCTATTCGTACTGCTGGGCGCCCGCAAAGTATGATCAGCCGAACCCCAACCCCAATGCCGTCGCCGCCCCGTACCCGTTCTACGCGAACATCGTTAAGTAGGCGACACATACCATCGAAAAGGGGGCTGCGCAGTGCGGCCCCCTACCTATTTTGTTGATATGTTAAACCTCAAGTAACCATATGTCGTGCGTTTATTCCCGGTTTAAGTTCGGCTCTTATGCAATCCGTTACAAGGCTTGATTAATCAAGCTAATCGCCTGCCTTGCCTACGTAGATTGTTACCTTGGTGCCCTTTACCTGTTGTGAGCCTGCTTCAGGCTTCTGACCCACAACCTTGCCGTCGTTTTCGGCTGGCACATTTGGCACATCCTGTACGTCTATAGCAAAGCCATCGTTCGCAAGTATTTCCGCAGCCTCATCCTCAAGCTTGCCGGCTACATCAGGCACGGCTTTCATCTCCGGTCCTTTGCTGACATAGATAGTGACGGCCGACCCCTTCTTAACTTCGCTTCCTGCACTGGGGATCATCCTTGTGACAGTGCCTTTGCTTACCGTATCGCTAAACTCTTCCTTTACTGTGACCTTAAATCCAGTTAACGTGCTCTTTGCTTTGTCAGCCGTATTCCCCTGGACATCAGGCACAGACAGTATCTGGGGTCCTTCACTTATAACGAGCGTTACCTTACTTCCCTCTGGCACCTCTTCTCCCACATCGGGCTCGGTGCTTATTACCTGATCTTCCTCATACTCATCGCTTGATTTGTAGACGTTTCTAGTATCAAAGCCGGCCCTGGTGAGCTTGGCCGCTGCCTCCGCCGATCTAAGCCCGCTAACGTCGGGCACGGCTACCATCTTAGGACCCTTGCTGATGATAACCGAGACCTCTTTCCCCTCTTCCAACTCACTGCCTGGCTGAGGGTCTTGGCTAATGACGATGCCCTTTTTTATCTCTTTATTGTATTCTTCGCTGGCCCTTTTGATCTTAAGGTTTCTGCCCTCTAAATCGAGCTTTGCGGTATCGAGCGTCTCGCCGATAACTTTTGGAACCCTTACTATCTTCGGGCCTATGATTCCCAGGTTATAGAGGAACCATCCTCCAGCGCCGGCCATGCCAGCGAGGAGCAGCACTACCAGAAGAATGGCTGCCCAGTTCTTCCCGCCTTGCATGGGTGCCTCGTGATACACCGGTCGCTCGACCTGGGTTGTTTTCTTCTGCTTCATAACAAGAGTTTTTTGTTCATCGGGGGGGACGGTGGCGATCGGCATCCCTTCCAGCACGCGCATTATGTCATTTCGCATCTCGGATGCACTCTGGTAGCGACCTGCCGGATCCTTGGCCATCGCCTTCAATATAATCGTCTGAAGGGCGGATGGCACCTCCGGATTTAATTCGGCTGGCCGCGCAGGTGCCTCATGGACGTGCTTCAATGCTATCGAGACCGGGTTCTCCGCATCGAACGGCACCCGGCCGGTGACCATCTCGTAGAGAACGACGCCCATCGAGTAAATATCCGATGTAACACCGACCTCCTCGCCGCGCGCCTGCTCTGGCGATAAGTAGTGCGCCGTACCGAGAATTGTACCGGTCTGCGTCATGGTCGAGGTTCCCGCCCTGGCTATCCCGAAGTCCGTAACTTTAACCTCATTATCGCCGGCAAGGATTATATTATGCGGCTTGATATCACGGTGGATTATGTCATGCTTGTGGGCAGAGCTTAGCGCCAAGAGCACCTTTTTTGCAATCTCCATGGCCTCTCCCGGGGGTATGGCCCCCTCTGCCTGCATGCGCTCCTTGAGGCTCTGTCCCTCAAGAAGTTCCATCACTATGAAGTACGTACCGTTTTGGCTACCCCAGTCGTAGATGCTTACGATATTTGGATGGTTGAGGTTTGCGGCGGCCTGCGCCTCGCGCCTGAAGCGTGACACGAAGTCTTCATCCTCGGCGAAGTGCCGGTGAAGGACTTTTATCGCTACCGGCCTGCCAAGGACATTGTCGATAGCTTTATACACGTCGGCCATGCCGCCCGCACCGATTTTGGCAACGACGTCATACCTATCGCTAAAGATCTGTTGTTCCATATGCTTATCAAGGACTCCCATACCTTACATAATTCTTTTTTTGCGTTGGCTCTCCTGCTGCGTCTTTCAGGTATATCAAACAACCATATGGGTGGCCCCTGCAGTTTGCTAGCTGGACCAATCACCGTTCAGGGCCGGACTGTTTTTATATTACCAGACTTAGTGATTTTTTCCCAATAGGGCCGCCATGATCTGTTGAGCTATTGGCGCGGCGGTGTGCCCGCCAGTGCCTCCGTTTTCAACTATGACAGCCACAACTACCTGCGGGTTCTCTACCGGGGCAAATCCCAAGAACCATGCGTGCGGCTCGCCCCTTCCAACCTCTGCCGTTCCGGTCTTGCCTGCTACGCGCACACCGGGCACCTGTGCTGATTTCCCCGTCCCCTTTGCCACCACTTGTTCCATGAGGGACTTGAGAACCGCTGCGGTATTTTTCGATATCGGACGACGCCAGGGACGCGGCTCCCGTGCGAAGACAGCGGTGCCATCGCGCTCGCTGGCCTTCGCAACGAGATACGGCTGCATTATTTCCCCATCATTTGCCACAGCAGCACCAACGAGTGCCATCATCAATGGGCTTACCGCTGTTCGCCCCTGCCCGACCGCCATCCAAGCGACCTCTAGATCATCCATTTCAGATGCCGCCGGCACGCTACTTTTTGCAGTCGGTAGATCGAAGGGGATTTCGCCGTTTATGCCGAATGCCTCGGACACATCAACCAGC
>DASQQM010000254.1:0-4248 GCA_035643475.1 Anaerolineae bacterium
TTGCCAGATTACTTGGGTTAAACATTGACTTAACGGCATTTTATAGCCTCGCAAAAGATGACGCTAAATTAAAACCA
Source organism: Anaerolineae bacterium (assembly GCA_035643475.1). Classification (GTDB taxonomy): domain Bacteria; phylum Actinomycetota; class Aquicultoria; order Aquicultorales; family Aquicultoraceae; genus DASQQM01. The sequence goes on from DASQQM010000254.1 coordinate 78, forward strand.
CTTGTGGAAAGATTTTTAGGGGTGAAACCGCCACGGTTCCCAACGGTTTTTGAGGGTGTTGTAAATGGTATCACCTTCCAGCAAATTTCCCTGGCGGCAGGTTTTCGCTTCTTAGATAGGCTCAGTCAAAATTTCGGTGTAGAGCTCGTGGGCCTAGGCTATCCAGCTTTTGCTTTCCCCCGACCAGAAGATCTAGCGTTTCAAACAGTCGAAGACATCAGGGGCTTAGGCTACACCACAAATAAGGCCCGAGCAATCGTTGAGCTCTCCCGTTCCATAGTTAACGGTGATCGTAATCTTGAAGAGACAAATAGCATGGGTGACGAGGAAGCTTTACGGTTCTTGGATAATATACGGGGAGTCGGACGTTGGACGGCTGAGTACACCCTACTTCGTAGCTTGGGGCGAATCAATATTTTTCCGGGCGACGATATCGGCGCCCGCAATAAGCTTAAACGATGGCTCGGCATAGAGGAAACCCTTAACTATGATAGCATACGCCGCATCCTCTCAAAGTACGACCCGTTCAGCGGGATGATATATTTCCACCTGTTACTGGACCAGCTCGCAAGGGACAGGGTTATTGGTAATTAAGCGGAATGCAAAGTTGATAATTATTCCCCAAAAACAACAAAAAGATTATAGCTTTGCAAAGCTATAATCTTTTAGTGCTCCCCAGATTCTCATGTGTTCGAAATTCTGGCAGAAGGTGACAGTTTGATTAGTTGAGGTTCTACAGCTTCCATCTTGGGCTGATATCAGGTGAGACGTTAACTTATATAATTTATGATGCGGATAAGGTCTGTGTAGACGATAGGTTCCACTGAACAGTCTACGGCTTTGGAATACCAAGCTCCTTACAGATTTTGGCGACGAGCTAGTCGTCGATTTCTTTGTGGCGCGGAACAGTCGAGACCTTTTTAGCGATTCGGTGTATAAAAACAATCTGATTTGCGCCTTCACGCAGGAAACGCAACCATCATTTTCGTGATAGCGCATTACGTCTTTTCGCTTCAAGCTATGATTTCCCCAAATTGCAGAGCTTTCCTGCTATTTCAGGCTAATTGCGAAGGTTTTTAGGAAGAAACGTCCGTTGTTTCTGCTTTACTCCAGAATCTACCCATTCCCGAAGGTTTTCAGGAAGGCGTCGAAGTTGCCAATCTCGTTCCTTAGCTATGGCAGCTTTGATATCTGTACGATTGGTAGCAGTAACAACTTTAATAGCGTAAAGAGCAGGACCGAGAGCATGAGTAGGAACGTGCGCTGTCGCCACCGCTTGACCTGCGGCACGGGCTGCAAAGCAAGCAGCATTATCCTCTTCTTTTGCTTCACGAGCAGCCGCATGAGCTGCAAGTGAAGCTCCTCGTATGACAGGCATGCTGAACTTTCGGGTATTTACCCATTCCCGGAGTGTCCGGATAGCTTCCCGGGGACGGGCGTCTTCCGGGTATTTTTCCTCGAAGAAAGGCAATAGATGTTCCGCGCAAGCTGCCGCCCAAAGAGCTAGAGCTTTATGATCGTTTCTATTAAAGAAAATCCAAAATTCCTGATGCGTGTTCATATATCGCTTCTTGAGCTCTTCCAGGATCTCCCCATCCAAAGAAGGACAGGGGCAATTCCTGGCATGTTCAATGTGCCATCTAACTCTCTGATCCAAGGTCGGATTTTTAGGCATTGTATTTTTCAAGTGCCATTCAGCGTTTTGAGAACTCGCAAATTCTACTTGTAGAATTTGTTGTCCTGTTTCTTGGGAATGCGAAGCGGTCTCTGACATGCCTCTATTATACCATCTATGATTCTGCGGCTAAGAAATTACTCTCCACATTCGCGTTTTGTCGAACTTTTCGCAGAAATTGTTAATCTTATCGCTTAGATCTCCTAAATCAAACACCGTTTAGTTTCATAGCATCACGCCGCTTCTGAACCTGCTTTAATTAGCTCTTTGGGGATAACCAGCTCTTCGGGAAGCGGCTTATTACTGAGCCACGCTTCCACCATCCGGTAATGAAGCTCCGGTGCTTCGATCATCCAGGCATGACCCATATTAGGCGCTATCCTAACCTGAGCGTTAGGCATAATTTCGGCTAACCTAATTTGTAATGGAGTTGTTGCTTTCTCCTTCTCCCCTGTAACAAATAACACCGGACTCGTCACCTTATCTAACCCAGGGGGACGCCGCAAAGAATTGACCTGTATAACTGAGCGTGTAAACGATGAAGGCGATACAGACCGCATGTTCTGACTGAACTCGTCGAGGTCTTCATCAGGTACGTTGTAGAAACGGGCAATTGTTTTGGTGACGAAATTGGTGTGAAGAAACGGCTGCACGATATACAATCCTACTTTCATGAGTATTGGCACCGTTGATGGCACGCCTGCTCCATCGATGATAGCGCGATCTATCAAATCGGGCGCTTTGCTCAGAAGCATTATGCCAATCATACCGCCTAAAGAGAGGCCGACGATATGTACCTGCCGATGCCTGGTACGGCTGATAACATCGATAATCTGATTAGCTGTTTCGTCTACCGACACCCATTTCTGATGGTAGCTTTGCCCATAGCCTGGAAAATCTGGTGCTAGACAGTGATAATTAGTTAACCGCTTCATTTCGTCTTTCCACATGGTTCCGTTTGTAGCGGTGCCGTGAAGAAAGACTACTGTTGGCCCATCAGTTGGCCCGCTCTCATGGATAAACATCGTTAACTCCTTTTAATGCTTATCTATTACGCATGGTCACCAAAGATCACTAAGGTTTTTATTGCACGTTTATCATGTAGCGCTATAACTGGTGCCCAATTCGCCAGGAAATAAACTTCGAGGGCACTGGCATGACTGCTCAAACTTTACAATTGTCCTCATGACGATGTTCCGGTGGCTAACTGGTAAGGATGACAAGATAGTGGACGCTGTTAATGGTGGGATGCATGAGTTGTTTGAGCGGTTGCAGATACTCAAAGAGTCTTTAGCAGCGTGAAATTTATAAGGTGCTGTGGGTTAATCTACGTCTGGACATACGAAGGCTGGCTATATGTGGTGATAGTTCTCGATCTATTTTCACGACAGATTGTTGGCTGGTCAATGGGCAGGTACATGACCAAAGAACTTGTTATAAATGCCTTTCATATGGCCTACTTAAGGCGATAGCCAGAAGCGGGACTGATATTTCACTCCGACAGAGGTAGCCAGTATCGCAGCTTTGAGTTTCAAAGCCGGCTAGCAAGCTGTGGTGCTGTAAGCAGCATGAGCCGCAAGGGCAACTGCTTTGACAACGCCGTGTCAGAGAGTTTCTTTGGTAGTTTGAAAATGTACAGCGCTTCCCTACCACAACCCATTGACTTTAACTTCGAGCGGACGACGGGACTCGAACCCGCGACCAACAGCTTGGAAGGCTGTGACTCTACCAACTGAGTTACGTCCGCACTCACGAAAGTAGAAATTAGACCGAGTTAAAACTGCTTTTAAATTAGATAACTATCGCTTTATCTAATTTATCCCGCCGTAATTCAATCTACTTTCTAATTTCAATACTCTAGAAGAACTGCCAAATGCAGTTCTTCTGTCGGGGTGAGAGGATTCGAACCTCCGACCCCCGGTTCCCAAAACCGGTGCTCTAACCAAGCTGAGCCACACCCCGGTACGTACCGCGCATCCGGCAGATATGCCAGATGGTATTTTATCACAAATCGCGCACAAAGTGCAGTAGTCGTTTACAGCGCGATCACCAAAGCTTAACAATCCATAGCGTGCTCTTTAAATTCTGCCATGTTCTCCTCAAGTTTACGGAAGGCCTTGCTGCGATGGCTGATCTTGTTCTTCTCGTCGAGAGGCATCTCGGCAACCGTACGCGACTCCCCCTCCGGGATAAAGATGGGATCGTACCCAAAGCCACGCTTCCCGTGGTGCTCGAACGCTATCCTTCCCTCAAGAGTGCCCTCTGCCGATATGCTCCATCCATCAGGGGTAGCAAGCACTGCGACACAGCGAAACCGCGCTGTTCTTCTCTCCGCCTCAACGCCCTGAAGCTCATGGAGAAGCTTCTCATTGTTCCTCTCAGCGTTCCCCTGCTCACCGGCATACCTTGCCGAGTAGATTCCCGGTGCCCCATTTAAAGCATCGACCTCAAGGCCGGAATCATCGGCAACGGCCGGCTTGCCAAAAGCTTCAACCA
>DASQQM010000255.1:0-15907 GCA_035643475.1 Anaerolineae bacterium
GATCGGCGGCAACTTTAAGAATGTGTTGCTCAGCCTTGCTCTCCGGGTGCATACTCAGCCAGTCAACGTGGAGAACACCGATGAGGTTGCCATCTTGTACTATTGGCACACCGAGCATAGTTTGGATGCCACGCTCTTTAATGATCAGGTTTACCACATGTGGGTCTTTCTGGGCATCTGCAATGTAAAGGGGTTGTAACGTCCTTGCAATAGTGCCTGCAAAGCCCTGGCCAATTTTTAGCGCAAAGCCCTGGCGCACTTCTTCAATTCCATAGCTTGCACGGGTCACGAGGGAGTCATCTTCCCTCAGCAAGATCACCGCAGCATCGGCCTTCATAACCTTAATAAGCCGTTTAAGCACGCTATCAAGTAGCTCATCGAGGTTTAATGTGCCTATGGCGACATCGGTGATTTGCAGGAGGGAATTGAATTCATCAAGCAGTCGCTTTCGCTCGGTAATATCAGTAAAATACACTGAGAGGCCATTTCGATAAGGGTATGCGTGAACCTCAAACCATTTACCCAATGGTGGGTAGAACTCCTCAAAGGAAACAGTTTTCTGTTCTTCGAGTGCTCTGTGATATTCGTTATAGAAGGTTGTGTCAACGGCTTCCGGAAATTCCCTCCAGATGTCCTTAAAAAGGAGCGCTTCTCTTTTTTTGCCGAGGAACTCCTCGGCCTTGTGGTTTACGTAGGTGAAGCGCCACTGATTATCGAGCGCAAAGAACCCGTCAGATATGCTCTCGAGGATGTCGAGCACCTGACGTCTTGATTCCCGGATCTCCTTAGCTGTCTTGGCGCGTCTTTTTTCAAGCACCCGGATTCTCCCCAGGCTTTCCTTTATTTCGGCTGGCAGGTGATCGAGATTTCTTTTCAGGACGTAATCATCCAGTCCCGATTTCATCCCCGCCACGACGATCTGCTCGTTTCCTGAGTCGGTGAGCATTACCACAGGAATGCTCGGGGATCGTTCTTTTACCGCCCTTAGAACCTGTAATCCATCCGTCCAGTTGAGGAGGTAATCGGTAATTACGACATCAAAATCAGCCTTTGAGAGTGCCTCTTCAAGATCATTTTGCCGGATAATTTCTGTAAAGTTGGCTTCTGGAAATTCGCTCTTCAATTGCCGTATGATCAATTCCCGGTCGGCTGGGTTATCGTCGATGATCAAAAATTTCAAATTGTCACACCACTTAACCTATACTAAATCAAGGTAAACTTCTCTTACCAGGAAGATTTACCCAATCTCGTCCCTTACATGATGTGCAGCGCTCTATGCTATAGAAGCCCTGAGCTGATACTCTTACTCTATGAACCACTAACTCTTTGATAAACCAAACATATAATTTATAGATATATATTACTAGGGAATAGTTAGATAATCTAAGCATATAATAATTTTTCTAGCGACCAAAGCGGCGGTTGCATATTTTAAGATTGCTTTATTGGCCATCTACCTCATCTGTTGAGGTTGTATGCTACTATGTACTTGCTTCTGCATTATATTGTAGGCGCTCCCCATAAAGCATAATAATGGCAACTAATATGCTGCATAACAAAGTTAGGAGAGCTATGCAATAATATTCCAAGAACCGCACCGTTATAGCCGGCACCAGGCCAACCAACTTGCTACATGTAGCGGCTAGGGGATCTTTAATCTCTAACTGCTCGCTCTTAGATGGTTTTGTTATAGCTTCGCAAGTAGCTACCTATATAATTACTTTAATCACCATCACTGCCGCATCGTCGCGGAGCTTTCCACCACCAAAGGCCTTAGTTTGCTCGATGACGATTTTTGCAATCTCGCCAGGTTGCAGAGCGGTGTGTTCCTTAACAATTTCCTGCAGACGCCCAACTCCGAAGAACTCATTATCTGTCCTTGCTTCGATGACGCCATCTGTAAAAAGGGTGATCAACGAACCCGGTGTTATTTTTATTGAGTACTCCGTATATGTGGCGTTCGCGAACGCTCCCAAGGGAAGATCCCCGGTCGCCAGATTAACAAAAATTCCTTCCCCAGGGGTAAATACGGTCGGGGGCCAGTGGCCTGCATTGACGTAGACCAGGTTATAAGTATCGGCATCAAAGATGCCGAAGAAGAGGGTTACAAAAATCGATAGGGGAGTCTCAATAAAGGTTACTTCATTTACCCGCTTAACGATCTCAGCTGGGGATTTTTCACCGTATGCAAATGCCCTTAAGGTATTTCGGACTGTTGCGGTTAAAGTGGCGGCCTCTATGCCTTTCCCCGAGACATCACCGATCACGATTCCGAACGTGTTGTCTGGAAGCTCGATAAAGTCGAAGAAATCGCCACCTACCAGCGCTGCCTCAGTTGCAGATTGGAATTCGAGGCCGATCTCGAGGTGATCGATCCTCGGTGCAATTACCGGAAGCAAGCTCTTCTGAAGTACCGAGGCGACATTTTTTTGCTGCTCGTAGAGGATTGAGAGCTCCCTGTTCCTCTCCTCAACCTCCTCCCGCAACCTCTGCTGCTCGGCTTGCGATGTAAGTATCTCCTCCTGCATCTGGTTGAAGCTATCTGCAAGGTCTTCAATTTCATCACCTGTCTTCATTGCAACGCGCTCGGCGAAGCCGGTTTGAGGGGCCGCCTTCATACGATTCTTTAAGGTGATGAGGTTGCCGACAAGGCGGTTGCCAAGTATAAAGGCGAAAAAGAGTGCTATGGCTAGTACGAGTAGCGCGATGAGCAGGCTTAGGAGCGCATCTCGTTGTATTGGTGCAAGTACCGCTTCTACCGGCACAAAGGAGCCAGTTGCCCACCCTACGCTCTTAATAGGTATCTCGGCCCCCATACGAAAACTGTTATCAACCGGAAAAGTTAAGCCGGTTGATGTAAAGGTCCTTCCGGAGAGGGCAACTTTTACGAACTGCTCCTTACTCCAGTCTCTTTGACTAAAAGGAATCATCGTTCTCTGGCTCTGAAAAATCAAGCGTCCCCTCGAATCAACGATATTGACACCACCTCTTCTGACGGCGATATCAAGCACCTCACCAATCCGATTCGCATTAACCGACATTCTTACGATCCCGACGAGTGAGCCATCTCTCCTTATCCCCGCGGCGATTATAAACCCAGGTGCGCCATCGGCGTTACGCCGTAGGTTGCCAATGGCGGATTCCTGACCGTCCATGATCGCTCTGATGGGTGGCTGATTAGATGTGTTTTGACCGATCGTTTGAGCAAGCGAGGCGGCCGTGATAACTCCATTTTCATTTATAAAGGCCAGATTGGATGCTGGTTGTCTTTCGGCGGCGCGGGCGAGAAAGCGGGACGCCTGCTCGGGGGTCAATCTATGATCCACGATGGAGGTGCCGATAGCTACTTCATTGATGATAACTTGAACGATGAATAGGCTGAAGTTTGAGGCGGAAAGACGTGCTATATCGATGCGGTCGTTTATAGCACTCTGCCGGTCCGATTGATACCGATTGTAAAACGATACGGCCAGGATGGCTACTAGGGGTAGCGCGATCAAAAGATATATGAGGATGAGTTTTGTTCTTATACTAGAACGCTTGTTTGTAAGCATTATATCAGCCCTAGAATATTGATCGGGCGGTGTCTGTGGGGTGCCTCCTTTCTTGGCTGCTCGATCACTACATCACTATAAATGATAGGTAGTTCTTACCCGTGCGGCTGTAATGACAATCCACACTATTTCGCATCAATATGTCACACGCAGTCGTCTGTCCTGATGTGCCAACGTGCCAAAGTGCTGCAGTTACCCGTCTAGAGGTGCCAATGTGCCAACGTACTGCAGTCCTAACAGCTATCCGTAGTTGCCCCATTCATGGGGCGTTATACAGTGCTGCAGTTACCAGTGCTGCAGTTACCAGTGCTGCAGTTACCAGTGCTGTAGTGCTGCAGGTAAGTGTAAGTAAGAGACGAGGGTATGTAAGAGTGCCATGTCAACTACCTACTGGCAGTCTCCTTACAATGACAGGTATACTACATTGGCTATTGGCTAATTACCCACATCTCTTGCTTCCACTTGGCCTGTGGCTAATACCCATCTTCTCCCCACATCAACTGGCAAACTGCAGCACTGAGTAACTGTTCCCACACCTCTTTCCCTCATCGACATTGGCACTGCAGTACTTTGGCACTTCAAGACAGTACCCACATCAACTGGTAACTGCAGCACTGCAGCACCGGATAACTATTCCTACCCACACCATCTTGCTCCACACTCTAGAGTATTTCTCTCCTGCATCAATTTCTCGCATTATGGGAAATTAATATTTATAAAACCTTGGAGGTAGTGCCAATGGCATCTAGGGAGCACTTATTCAACATCTTTAACCAGTTCTTGCGCCTCGCGAGGACCGCGAAACTCCAGTATGAGCAGCACCTTACAGTGATAGACCATGAGCCTGCACAGAGCATTCTGGGGGACATAATAGCAGATGAGAACCAGCACATACAGTGGCTGGTTACCGCTATTGAAGATGCGGGTGGTAGGCCCACGGCGGAGACGTATGAGCTTGCGGTGCCCGAGGAGTACGAGCACATGATGAGAGCAGATTATGATATCGAGACATCGATAGTAAATGAATACGAACTCCACCTGGAAGAAATATGGGATCCGCAGTTAAGATCGCTTGCTAATGTTATCCTCGAGCAGGCAAGACAGCACCAGGAAGCTTTTCGGGGGCTTTTTGAAGACTTCGGTACAGACGAGTTAATGAACGAAATCGTGTAAAACTGAAATCCGCCAGACTGTACCGGATGTGCGTGTGTTCCAACGCTTATTAAATGTCTATTTTATGGAGAACGGTGGGATTATTCATCTGCTATATGGCTTGATGCCCACCAGTCTTGAGCTAGGACGTGGTCTAAGCTTGTTTAGGTCTTTGAAATTTCTGGTTTAATCCAGCCCTTTAAAGAATCAGAAATGCGCTTTCAGAAAAGGGCGGTATTGCGGTTGTCACTGAGTTGTACCATTTTTGCTGTAATCGTATATACTTAAGCGTGGATTGCGAAGAGAGGCTTATCGCTTAAGTACTGAATTGTAGACTAGGGGTAGCTGGTTATGCAGGATCGGGTGGATGGAGCGAAAGCAAAACGAGGCGTGCTGCTGGCACTCTCACTCGGCATACTGGCCATTGCGGTTGTAATGGCCTTTACATTTGATATGGATACACTGGATGCGCTGCGGGGGGTGAAGCCGGCCTATCTCGGACTCGCAGTGACAGCGGTTTTCATAAGCTGGATTTTTAGCTCGCTCGCTTTTTACGTGCTGACCAGGGTAATAAAGAACCCGATATCGCTGGTAGCCTCAGGTCGCGTGCATCTTGCTGGAAGCTTCTTCGGGCTTATAACTCCATTTGGTTCAGGATTGCTGCCAACTCAGATTTACCTACTATCTAAGGAACGTCTCTCTCCGGGGCAGGCGACCGCAATAGCGAGCGCCAGGGTTATGACATCTACTTGGCTTTTTGCAGTGATTGGCACAACTATTCTGATCACCTTTAAATCATCCCTTCCGGGGGTTATTGGGACAAATATGATGCTCGCGGTAATTGCAGTGGCAATCGTGTGGTCCGCACTCGCATTGTACTTTGTTAAGAGGCCAGATGGCGCTAAAGCTATGGTAGCACGCTTTGTGGCCAACCGGTTTGTATCAATGTGGCTCAAAAAAGGCCTCCGCGAGAGGATAGAGGGCAAGATCGATCATGAAATTGAAAACCTGAGTTCAAATCTAAGAGATGTGCTCTCACCGGCAAACTTTCTGGCGCTTGCAATCGTCCTTGCATGCGAAGTAGCAGCATGGGTTGCGCTCTTTTCCGTGCTCCCGTTAGTCTTGTTTGGCCTCGGATGGAAAGGCAGCTTTGCGACTCTTGTTTTCAGGATGTTCCTCGTCTTTTGTCTGATTCCTGCATCGCCGACACCGGGAGGAAGTGGGGTAGTCGAACTCGGGTTTTCTGGATTGTTATACGGCGCAGTACCTTCGCACACCATTGGCATTGTGGTTCTGATCTGGCGCGCCCTTACGTACTACCTTACGCTCTTAACCGGGAGCATAATTGCAATACGATTTTTTGCCCGATCGGCTGACACAACCTCAGCCTGAGGTCCCCAGGCAGCAAAGAAACGGCTTCTTAACCCGAGGATCTAAATGGCCTTATCAGCCCCTTTGAATCGGCTACGAGATTTTGTTCTCGCTGCTAGCGAGCTCGATCAATTAGATCCTCGTAGTTTCTGAATATCGAATTGTGGGTAAAAAATTACTGTAAGGGGGTGGAAGTAATGGCAGCGAGGACAACCAACACGTTCTGGAATATCCTCTATATAGTACTTGCCATAGTGATTATATTAGTCCTGTTACCGTTGTTTGGAGTTTCGATTGCTAGCGGCATACTGAACTTCCTCTATATACTATTAGTGGTCTTGGTAATACTGGCGGTCATTCACTGGGTCGGATTAATATAAGTTAGCGCAAGTACCAAAGAGGGAGGGGGCTTCAGCCCCCTCTTTTATTTATCGGAGAACGCGATGTCCTCGGCAGAAAACCTGGTTTTTATTGCGGCACGGACCTGACGCGCCAGGCTGTCCTCAAGCCCTGGTTTCGTCAGAGCCGTTACTCTGAATACCATGGCGGAATCGGTGAAAGCTTCGACTCCCAGCACCTGAGGTGACTGAATTATATTCTCCCTCCATCCACTCGACTGAGCAATACGTGTTGTTTCATCAGCCATGATCTGCATCACTCTCACCGGGTCTTCCCTATATGATGTCCCTATATCCACCACCATCTGCGTCCAACCCCTCGATTGGTTAATTACGAGCTTGATCTCGCCGTTCGGAATGGTATGAAGCCTGCCCTCAAAATCCCGGATCTGGGTGGTCCTCAAGCTTAGGTTTTCAACCGTACCTTTGCTGGTGCCAACCTGTACGGTATCGCCCACGCCATACTGGTTCTCAAATAATATGAAAAAGCCGGAAATGAAGTCCCTTACAAGGCTCTGGGCGCCAAAACCTATAGCAACGCCCACAACACTAGCCCCAGCTATCAATGCGGTGATCTTAACACCGGTATTTTGCAGGATGATCAAACCAGCAAAGAAAAATATGACGAATCTCGTAAGCGCGTCAAGGACGGCGCCGAGGGTCTTTGCGCGCTGTTTTGCCTGCTCCGCCGGGAGAAATGTATCCCGGCTTATCAGTTCAACCGTATGATTGATGGCTACACTTACAAGACGATACAGTATGATGCTTCCGATAAGGATGAGCAGGATAAAGAGCGCATGATCGGCAAGCCAACCTCCAGCCCTATCAACGAGGTCTAAGATCTTTTTCCTGTTAATAAACCGGAAAAGGGTATTTATCGTATTGGTTGTCTCAGTCTGGGTCGACAATATATCCGCTCCTTAACATTACTGCCGGTAAAGTAAGTCTGCTGGCAGTGGGATTTTACAATACAATACATTAATTAAGTGATTAGTGGCTACGGTTTATCCATAGTCTATTTAGTACGCCTAGCTGGAAATATTTGCTAATGCTGATTCAGGGAAATACCGATATAGTATAATACGCACAGGTGCAGGATGCTTTAAAAGAGTGGTTACGCCCGTAAAAAAGAACGCTAATAACCAGATTCAGCTTGACTAAAGCGAGCTATTATGGGTATAATTCAACTAAGCAAGAGTCGTAGATTGAGAATTCAATATTGAAGGGCTTAAGATAGTAGATGAAGGCTGGCGTACCCCATCGAGTGAGATGGGATCGACGGTCGGGCATAAGTTGTTCGTATAAAGAGGATCCTATTAAATATGTTGGGTGAGTAAACCCAAGGTGTTTGAAGGAAAATCCTTAAGTGCGCCCCGGTAAGGGGAAGGGCAGCGATGCGAAGGTTATCTTAAGCCTTTCTTTTTTTGTATAGGATATAGAGGTTGCATATAAACACGGACGATGCGTACACGACAATCCTGCAATATATACCACTTGAGCAGCGCATATGCGTGCAAAATCCTTGACAATTTCGTCTTACGGTGTATAATAAAAGTAGAAAGAAAATGACGAGTGTCGTTGCCTGTCGTGCAAGTTCGAGTTCACGTTGTAAAAGTTTAAAATAGTTAAGTGAAAGCCGAGAAAGTTTTCTCGGCTTTTTTCTTCCCGCAACACTGGGTTTGCCGGTAAAGGGGGTGCTCCCTTACCGGTGCATAAAGAGCGAGCATCGCGGTGGTAATGAAATTTACTCGTGATTAAACTGCCCGGTTGTGGGTATAAATAGTAATGGATGAATGATCCTTGAAAAACTCACATGCGTGAGTCTGAGCTGGACGAACAGATACCGCCTTGCTGGATAATTACCCAGTAAGGTTTTATATTCTGCGGGTCTGGTCCCGGCCCAGGACGAACGCTAGCGGCATGCACTTGCCCCGACAAGTCGAGCGAGCCGTCCCCGGTTATCTGGAGGGTCACTGTTCCCCTACAGAGTTACATGGCGAGCCCGGATTTTGCGGCGGACGTGAGAATCCTTACGGGATTTTCACCGAAACCGCAGATAGAGCTCATTATTATGAGATCGCGGGTCAGTCACTCCAGATAAATCGAGGCGGCTAAGCGGCGAACGGCGGAGTAACGCGTGGGTAACCTGCCTCAGAGACTGGAATACCTTCTCCCGAGAGGCCGCGAGGTCACTCGGAAGAGGCTAATGCCAGATAAGCTCACGCTCTTATGGGGCGTGAGAAAAAGGTAGCCCTTAATCGAGGCTTCCGCTTTGAGATGGGCCCGCGTCCTATCAGGTAGTTGGTAGGGTAACGGCCTACCAAGCCGACTACGGGTAGCTGGCCTGAGAGGGTGGTCAGCCCGACCGGAACTGAGACAAGGTCCGGGTCCGAAAGGGCTAGCGGGGTGGAATCTTTCGCAATGCGCGCAAGCGTGACGATGCAATGCCGCGTGGAGGAAGAAGGCCGGGGTAACCCGGTTGTAAACTCCCGTCGGGCGGGGAGTAAGCCCAGAGGGCGAAGAACCCTGGCTGGGTGAAAGTACCCGTTACCGAAAGCGCCGACAAACTACGTGTCAGCAGTCGCGGTTATACGTGGGGCGCAAGCGTTGTCCGGAATTACTGGGCGTAAAGGGTACGTAGGCGGCCGGCTGTATCGACCGTGAAAGCCTTCCGGTAAACGGGAGGAGGTCGGTCGAGATTATCCGGCTAGAGCGCAGGGGAAGGAAGTGGAACTCCCGGAGGAGCGGTAGAATGCGATGATGTCGGGAAGAACCCCAAATGGCGAAGGCAGCTTCCTATACTGACGCTGACGCTGAGGTACGAGAGCCAGGGGAGAGAAGCGGTGTGGTACCCGCGTATTCCTGGCTGTAAAAGTTGGGCACTAGCCCTGGGCCCTCATGAAGGTCCGGAGCGCAGCTAACGCGATAAGTGCCCCGCCTGGGGAGTACGGCCGCAAGGCTGAAAACCAAGGGACCTGTGGAGACCTGCACAATCGGCGGCGAGTGTGGTTTAATGCGAGTTCGAGCGCAGAACCTCACCAAGGCTGCCTATAGGAGCAAGCTGGTGGAAACGCCGGCCCTCCATAGGGGGACGTTCCTTGCGAATTTGTAATTCGCAAGGAACGTCCCCGGACTGGACCCCTGTGGGTAGGCGTGGATGGTCACCGTTAGCCCGTACCGTGAGGCGTGGGGACAAATCCCTGTAACGGGCAAAACCCCTTACCCCATGTTGCCATCGAACAGCGCCGGGCACTCATGGGGAACTGCCCGCGAACGAAGTGGGAGGAAGGTGGGGACGACGGCAGATCGGTATGCGCCGTATGCCTTGGGCTACACACACGCGACAGTGGCCGGTACAAAGAGGGCCGAACCCGCGAGGGGGAGGAAATCCCAAAAAGCCGGCCGTGGTGCGGATTGCAGTCTGCAACTCGACTGCATGAAGGTGGAGCCGATAGTAATCGCGGATCAGCAAGCCGCGGTGAATACGTTCTCGGGTCTCCCTCAGATAGCCGGCCGCGTCCGCCAAAGGCGGATCGGCTGAAGATGCCGGTCTAACCGGCCCGGGCGGGCCCAAAAAGGTCTACTCGGGTTGGAGGGCTGACATCCAGGCCGGTCCAACTAGGTGGTCGTCGGATGGGCATGTTGCCCGTACCGAGAGGTGTGGGCGAATTTGAGAACTTAAAAAGTTCGGGAGTTCTGGTATCGGGTGCTCCGGCTCCGGGTTCCCCTGAGGGCAACCCTCAGGAACACCCGACCGGACTCCTGCAAGGCACATGCCTTGCAGCTGAAGGTTCGAGGCTTGAAGCCCAAGGTCGGATTTCTTCCGATGTTGGGCCGGGTGCTAGCCCACTTAAGCCTCGAGCCTTGAGTCGTGAGGCACTGGATAGTGCCGCAGCCGTCAGCATTCAGCTATCAGCGGTTTCTTAAAAAGCTGACGGCTGAAAGCTGATAGCTGGTCGCTCTTTAATAACAAAATAGCGTGCATCGAATAGCCGATGTCAAGTAATTTAGAGGCATATGGTGGATGCCTTGGCGCTAGGAGCCGATGAAGGACGGAGCCGTGGATCGATACGTTCCGGGGAGGTGCGGCAACCTGTGATCCGGAAATGTCCGAATGGGGAAACCTGGCCGACCGATATCGCCCGATCTGGGTAACCCAGGCCGGGTGTACTAAGGTTGGTCATCCCCGCCTGAATATATAGGGCGGGGAAGGGAACTCAGGAAACTGAATCATCTCAGTACCTGGAGGAAGAGAAAGCAAGAAATAGCGATTCCCCCAGTAGTGGCGAGCGAAAAGGGAACAGCCTAAACCCGGCAGGTGCAAAAGCCCGCAGGCGTTGCCTGCCGGGGGTCGTGGGAGCCGCCTGGAGTACTGCGGATGCTCCAGGAAGTTGCAAATTTCCTGCGTAGTCGAAGGAGTTGGAACACTCCAGCCACAGAAGGTGAAAGCCCTGTAGGCGAAACGTGGGAAACTTCCGGCGGCCACCCGAGTAACACGGGACATGGTTAGCCTGTGTGAACCTGGGAGGACCACCCTCCCGAGGCTAAATACTCCAGCGACCGATAGTGAACTAGTACCGTGAGGGAAAGGTGAAAAGAACCCCGGCGAGGGGAGTGAAAGAGATTTTCCTGAAACCGTATGCCTACAAGCAGTCGGAGCCCGCGGGAGCGGGTCACGGCGTGCTTTTTGTATAAGAGCCGGCGAGTTACGGTATGTGGCGAGGTTAAGCTTAAAGAGCGGAGCCGTAGCGAAAGCGAGTCTGAATAAGGCGACTTAAGTCGCATGCCGTAGACCCGAAACCGGGCGAGCTATCCATGGACAGGATGAAGTCCAGCCGTCTGCGCGGCTGGGTGGAGGTCCGAACCCGTCGACTGAGAGCGCCGTGGGATGATCCGTGGATAGGAGAGAAAACCTACTCGAGCTCGGAGATAGCTGGTTCTCCCCGAAATGCATTTAGGTGCAGCCTCGAGGTAGATCAACGGGGGTAGCAGCACCGGCTGGGTTATGGCTCTTTATGTAAGAGTCGGAGCCCCAGCCGAACTCCGAATACCGTTGGTTGGTCCTCGGGAGTGAGACTGCGGGCATAACGTCCGTGGTCGAGAGGGGAACAACCCAGATCACCGGTTAAGGTCCCTAAGTGTAGGCTAAGTGTTATCTCTTAAGGAAGTGGGTCCACAGAGACAGCCAGGGGGTTGGCTTAAGAGCAGCCATCCCTAAAAGAGTGCATTGCGTAGCAGCTCACTGGCCGAGCGGGCCTGCGCCGAAAATGTATCGGGGCTAAGCCTACCACCGAAACTGTGAAATCTAAGTACTGGTTCTAGAAGCATGTATGCTTCTAGTATCCGGTATTTGGGTTGGTAGGGGAGCATTCTGTAGGAGTTGAAGTCATTCCGTAAGGGGTGGTGGATCCTACAGAAGAGAGAATGCCGGCATGAGTAGCTAACTAAGATGGGTGAGAATCCCATCCGCCGAAAGCCTCAGGGTTTCCCCGCTCTGTTGATCAACGGGGAGATAGGCGGACCTAAGGCGAGGCCGAAAGGCGTAGTCGATGGATAAGCCGGTTAATATTCCGGCCCCGCCGATCCGAAGCTGTTAGCTCTCCTTGGCTACCAGCCAGTGCGGTTAAGTTGTCAGCACTTCTGCTGACGACTTACCTGACCGCTGAAAGCTGACAGTTTTAAAGCAGGTGACGCGGGTAAGCCACGTCGGGGGGCGAGTGGTAGTCCACCCGGCAAGGCCCAACCGCCAAGAAAAACCTGCAAAAGGATCGGTGTCCGTACCGCAGACCGTCACAGGCAGGCTAAAGGGTAACCCTTTAAGGCGAGCGAGACAACCCTCGTTAAGGAACTCGGCAAATTGACCCCGTAACTTCGGAATAAGGGGACCTCCCACTTGGGCAACCGAGCGGGAGGCGCAGACGAATTGGCTCGGGCGACTGTTTATTAAAAACACCGGTCTCTGCTAAGTCGTAAGACGATGTATAGGGGCTGACGCCTTCCCAGTGCCGGGACCTAAGGAGCGGGGTCGTAGGGTAGGTTGCTGGGGATCCGGTGATCCCCAGCGGCTCAACTGAGGGCCCCAAACCGAAACCCCGGTAAACGGAGGCCACCAGAGATGGTGGCCCTAAGGTAGCGGAATTCCAGGCGCTTAACCTGGCGCCTTGTCTAAAGGCATAACGACCCGAGCGCTGTCTCAACGAGGGACTCGGCGAAATTGGCTAAATCGGACGCATAGACCGATTTCTCGCGGCGGGATGTAAACCCCCGGAAGCTTTACTGCAGCTTGATCTTGAGCAGCAGTCTTTACTATTCTGCTGCCCTAACCTACCACCGTGAATCCGGTGGGGGAACAGGGTCAGGTGGGCAGTTTGGCTGTTTCGGCCCCCTCCTAAAAAGCAACGGAGGGCTCCGAAGGTTCCCTCAGCACGATCGGAAACCGTGCAGTGAGTTCAAGGGCATAAGGGAGCCTGACTGCTTAGGCCGACAGGCCGAGCAGAGGCGAAAGCCGGGCCTAGTGACGCGGTGGTACCGAGTGGGAGGGCCACCGTTTCAAGGGATAAAAGTTCTCCGGGGAAATAGGGCCAATCACCCCCGAAAGATCACATTGACGGGGTGGCTTGGCACCTCGTAGTCGGCTCATCGCATCCTGGGGGTGCAGGAGCTCCCAAGGGTTGGGCTAATCGCCCATTAAAGCGGTACGTGAGCTGGAATAAGACCCTTGTAAGATAGGTCGGATCAACTATCTGCCGTGAGCGTTAGAGACTTGAGGGGAGCTGCCCCTAGTACGCAAGGACCGGGGTGGACGGACCTCTGGTGTACCGGTTGTCTTGCCAAAGGCATCGCCGGGTAGCTAAGTCCGGACCGGATAAGCGCTGAAAGCATCTAAGTGCGAAGCCGGGCCCAAGATGAGGTCTCCTGTTGGTCGATGTACTATGGTTGTTACTTCGAGCAGTTGGAATGCTCGAATATAGACTAAGGTTTGACCATTGGCTAACGAAGGTCCCAGGAAGACTACCTGGTTGATAGGCCGCAGGTGTAAGGCTCGCGAGGGCTTAAGCCGAGCGGTACTAATGACCGATGTACTTGATGTTGGTGCGGTTTGATGCACGCTATTTAAGATTAACGGCGGCCATGCCGGCGGGGATCACCCGTTCCCATCCCGAACACGGAAGTTAAGCCCGCCAGGGCTGATGGTACTGCCCGGGAAACTGGGTGGGAGAGTAGGACGCCGCCGATCTTAAAAGCCTCTAAGCTTTTAGCTTAGAGGCTTTTTTTACCCTTTTTGGGTATGTGCCTATAGATACGTTTAAGGAAGTTACCCTACGCCAATTCTACTCATCCCTGTTTCCCAGGTAATTATATTCCTCATATTGCGATACTCCACCCTTTTAGTTAAAATTAACACAAGGAAGTAGGCCTTTGAGAATAAAGGCCCTACGAAAAGATATGCCCAATATGTGAAATGGAGGACTAAGTGCGCTTAGAGAAAAAGTCTCAGGTGATCATTCTTGGAGTGGTTATTGTAGTTGTTGCTCTTGTCGGCGCGCGAATGGCGTTTGGAGGAAAATCACAGAAGGAGATCGAGAGGACGGCAAAGGTTGAGGCCTTCGTAATCCAGGCATGGCGCATAAAGCATGATGCGAGGCTATTTGAAAACAGGGATAAACTCCTCAGCTTTAAGCAACAGCTTATGAATTACTATAGCGCCGAGTCCGGTGCGCTGGCTGAACAGCAGCGCTTGATTTCTGCATTAACAGCGGCCGATATTGCTGCCGCCAAGGACGATAATTCTGGGGAAAAAATCCTTAATTTCTGGGTATCCGATGTTTCGTTCACGAATGAAAAAGTAGATGATAATAATGCACGGCTCACGGCCGATGTAGAGTTCTATATCGGATACCGCACTCAGGCACAGACGTACCGTACGTACGGCAATAATACGTATAGCTGGCAGCTAAAGAAGGAACAGGGCAAGTGGAAGGTCACTAAAGAAGAGTTAGTGACTACCAACGAGGAGTAGCTTACCTAGGGCCAGGTATTCAAATGATAACATATGAAAACCGGGAATTCCCGGTTTTTTTTTGCACTTATCCGGCTGCAAGTAGCCCGACTGAAACCTAAGGCATTATGTAAAGCCGGGTGTAACGTTTACTGCCAAGCGAATACCCATTTAACCCCGGTGAAAGAACCCTTATAATAGAAGTAGTCGCCGATTAAGATATTTTCTTAACGTGGTAGTTTTATTGTTGATGTTCCATTGGGCCTTTTCAGCCCAACTTGCCTTTTTAGGCTGGAATATTGCGTTAATCGGTGTTACGATTTAGTTTATAAATTATCAAGGGGTCTAGGATGAGAGAAGACGAGCTAAGCACCGTTCTACCAAGCGGGTGATACCTGGTATTGGGTGTTGGGGAACATCACTCGGATAGGGGTACCGGTCGGGTTGAGGTTGTTTGTAATACTCCATCGATAGACGATCGGGTAGTTATAGAACAGGATGTTAGAATGGTGCGTGATGAACAGAATAGTGCTATTGGGGAGCTTAGCAACCCTGTGTCATCTAGCCTTATAAAGAGCTGCGCAGTATGCAATACACCGCTCGAATACTTGGATAACGAGGAAGTCCTCGCCTGCTATTTCTGCGGTGGCATATACAAATCGAGGATATGGTGCCCTGAGGGCCACTTTGTCTGTCAAACATGCCATCATATGCCCATCTCGAGCTTTATCGAGGAAATGGTTAGAACAAGCCTTTCCAAAAATCCGGTTGAAATCGCAACGGTCATGATGCTTCATCCCAGCCTTAAGTGGCACTCCTGCGAACATGCCTGGGTATTCACTACAGCTGTTCTTATAGCGGTTAAGAATGAGGGAACGATTAAGCTATCCCATAAGGATATCCTCAGTGCCCTAGGGTCCGTTAAGCAACAGGCTAACCCCGAGCTTGTTCACACTGCTGGCATGTGTAGTATCGTGCCGGCGGTCGGCGTTGCATTTCATACGCTATTTAACATGGCGTATGGTAAGAGCGAGCAGGATGATATCACTATGAAGGTTGTAGCACAGGCGATTAGTGATCTTGCAGATAATTCAACGCGATGCAGGTGCTGCAAGAGCGTCGTGTTGACGACGTTAGACCTCATAACATCCTTGATTAGGGCAAGGTTCGATGTTGATCTGGAGGGGTCGGCGGAAGATGTCGTCTGCGATCAGGTAGGGGCCGCCGGATACTGTGAGCCCTCTATATGCCAGTACTATGTACTGGCTGGGAACTGATACGCCATGTTATTTATACTCTAAATCCGCTTCATTGCTGTAACCATACTGAGCCCAGTAGCTGGTTATCTTTTTATCGGTGAATTCCACATGTCTTACCCACTTGACCGCTTTATATGCCCATTTAGAGGGGGTAAGAAGCCTTGCAGGACCGCC
>DASQQM010000256.1:0-6452 GCA_035643475.1 Anaerolineae bacterium
TATGAGTAGCATCACCATCATTACAGCTGCTGCACGGTTCTTCCTGGCTGTTCTTCTTGGTCTGAAGATAAAATGCTTCTCCGAACTTCCAGGTTGTGGTTTGCCCAACCTGAGTACATCCAGCTGTAATCCCTTACCAGAATAAACGGCATACTTATCCATACTATTAACCCCTAGTGGAACTCTGGTTTAAAACCGAGCGAAGCTCAGTACGCAGTAATAGCAATTTTTAGAGCGCTTACAGGGTGGCCAATAGCTGTACCAACCATAACACTGCAAACTACTACTGAGAATAGTAGGTTTATCATAGTATGATAGCTTTTGCCATGTCAACATCAAAAGGAAAATAAACGGTACTTATAGTGGTACGCATATAGCCCTATATGCCGATTACCTCCTGCTCCGCAGGATCTGGAGAAGGTAGTAAAGCGGTTGGATATTACACGGTAGCTGTAAGCTCATAGCAACCGTGTGGGAATATAACCAATAGATAGGTTAGACAAACATCAGATTCTATAATATATCATTATAGTTCCTGTACAAAGGCGTAGTCTCATAAGCTGTAATGCGTATAATAGATTTACTTATGCTCCTGTTAATGGTTAATCTTGAATTTGCATGGTAGCTTTTCGTACGTGTTACTGGAAGAGAATTATAATAGCAGCAGCACTTGTGCTTATGCTCCTACCCCAATCAGCTTTTGCATCCCAGCTAGATGCAAAGCGTAGCGAGCTTCAAAACGTTATGACAAAGATCGAAACCAATAGGAGCATGCAATCTGTTGCGGAAAAGCGCCAAGCGGAAATCCTCCGTGATATCCAGGTAAACGACCAGAAAATTGCCCAGCTTCAGACAGAATTGACTAACCTGCAGGCAGAGCTCGATAAAATCATCGCAAAACGTAAGGATACCGAGGCAAAGTTAGATGAGATGCAAAAGAAGCTCGAGGCAAACCAGGCAGAACTCGAAGTTGCACAGGGAAAGCTTGCCCAGAGACGTGAGGTCTATAACACGCGGCTAAGAGCCATCTATAAGGATGGAAGCTTAAAAGTTATTACTGTACTGCTAAGCTCAAAGAGCTTGGCCGATGGCGTCAAGCGCGCTGTTCTTATCAGCAAAATCGCGGAAAATGATGGCAAGCTCATCTCCGAGATGAGCTTGCTGGTGCAAGATATCTCGGATAAGATCGGCCAGATTGAGGATGAGAAGGAATCCATAGCTAAGCAGCAGAAGTATCTCGTTGATGAGGAAAACCGCACGATAGAGGTTAAGAACAAGATTGCTGCAAGGCAGAAGCTCTTTAAGGATGAGCTAAGTAGGCAAAAAGCAATCCTTGCCCGGGTTCAAAGGGAACGGATCCAACTCGAGCGCGCTGAGGAACTGCTTGAGGCGACCTCAAATATGATCACCAAAGAGATCAGGTCGATTGAGAAGAGAGAGCTTGAGCGTAAAAGAAGGACCTTGGCCTCACTTGTTGAGAGCAATCCTACGTCACGCGAACCAGCACATAGTAAGATTGGTAACGGGTTTATACCCCCCACTGCCGGATCGATTACCTCAAAGTTTGGTTGGCGCTTCCACCCTATATTAAAGTATTATCGCCTTCATGCCGGAATCGACTTTAGGGCTTCATCCGGCACTCCAATTCATGCTGCACGAGGTGGAACGGTTATACTAGCTGGCTGGAAGGGCGGGTATGGAAATACTGTCGTTATAAGCCATGGGGATGGTTTGACAACCCTCTATGCCCATAACTCTCGAGTTGCCGTCAGGGTTGGCCAACATGTACGCCAGGGACAGGTAATCTCATACTCAGGCTCAACTGGTCTTGCGACAGGCCCACACTTGCATTTTGAGGTTAGGCTGAACGGGAATCCCGTTGACCCTATGGGATGGCTCAACTAGGCTTCTAAGGGAGACGGCCATAGCAGACAATGCGTTTGCATATGTATTTCTAAAGTATCGGTCCTATCTGTTACTTTTCACTAACGACATCAACAAGTGCTCAAGTTTTAGGATGGTCGGTAGGTGGCCAGTAGCCTGGATGCGCTTTTTCTTAAAGGCCTCAAGCGCTGCACGGATACTGCCTCCGGCAAGCAAGGCCTCGAAATCCTCGACGTGCGCGCTCAGAGTACACTTCGGTTCCTTTGTTCTCCCCCTCTCTACTCCGGGGTTATCCGTAAGATCGAGCGTCCAATACCCACCGTTTTCGCCGATTAACTCTATACCGAGAACGGCATTAACCCTCCTTGCAATTTTTGGCTGTTCTGCAAGGACTCTCGGCACTTCGTAATCGAAAATATGGCTGGCAGTTAATCTTTCTTGCATCACCGCTCCTTTCTAGAGGAAAGAACAATATTTTCTCTTGTTAGGGGCAGGGCTGGTCGTATTTCACCACGATTAATCTTCCGGCAGAGGATTTGATTACAGAGGGTATGGCCGGTTTCAAAGCCCACTATATAACCGGCCATAAAGACTAAGAACTCGCGGTATTTCTCCTCATCGATAACTTTACCTACAAGATTAACCTCATTTTCCTGAAGGCGCTCGAGCCAGCGCTCGACCGTCAGCTGGTAATGACGCGTGATGTTCTCGTGGTCTAATATCTCAAAGTTGTTCTTCTCAAGGTCTTCCATGACCTCCCAAAGGCTATTCCAGTAGCCAACGCCGAAGTGCTCTTTAACCAGGTCGCTTACTTCAGAGGTAACGCCATTAAGCTCATCGAGCCTGTCAACCCAGGGCTTGGTCATACCGTGAACGAGCATTAGCCCATCGTCTTTTAGGATCTCCGCACTTTTAGCGAACACTAGGTGCAGGTTATCCATATGCTCTATTGCACCGATAGTGACGATTTTGTCGAAGTACCGTGCGGGGAAATCCATATCGTAGACGTGGACGACCTCTGCCCTTACTTTACCTGCAAGACCCTTCTCGTAGGCCACATAATTTACAAATGCCGCTTGTTCTTCTGACACAGTAATGCCGGTAGATTGGCAACCGAACTTTTCGGCTGCGTAGAATATAAAGCTACCCCACCCACAGCCGATGTCGAGGAGTAGGTCTCCCTCCTGTAGGCCTAGCTTCTTGGCGGTAATAAATAGTTTGTTCTCTTCTGCCTCATCAAGAGTATTGTTCTCATCGGTGAAGTAGGCGCAGGAATATGCCATGCGTGGGCCTAAGAAACCGGCGAAAAACTGAGGAGGCAGGTCATAGTGTGACGAGATAGCCTCCGCCTGAAAATTTATCAGATCTCGCATATCTGGTTGTGTAGGTTCTGCTTTCACTATACCCCTCCTTATTATACAAGCCTTACTTTGCTAACATATCCAAACGATTGTTACTATACCCAATACGTTCGGTTTCTAATCAACATCTTAGACCCTATTTTTCTGATATGTAAGAGGGAATTATTAAAAAGTAATAACACTCAATCTCTATTGCAAGCGATATCGCAAACCGTATGGTTCACCATTTTGCCGATACAGCGCTTGGTATACTATCGATAGTTAGTATAGTCAAAACCACACAAAAACGGCCTCAGGAGCTCCTGAGGCCGTCTAAAAGCAACATTATCGCTATGCAACTAGGTGGGCAAGCCTCTCTAGCTCGAACGGACCAATAACGGTTAAGATCATCTTCTCGGGGTTGAAGAGTTCCTTGGCAAGCTCAGTCACCGATTCTCTCGTCACCATGTCGATCCTGTTAACCAATTCATCGAGCGAGAGGATCTCTCCATTCGTAATTTCAAGTTTGCCCAATCGGGTCATCCTTCGACCGGTGCTTTCAAGTCCGAGCATTAGCTGTCCCTTCAAGTGTTCCTTTGCTCTATAAATCTCTTGATCGTTTATGCCACCGTCAGTTATATCATCAATCTGTTCCTGGATAAGCCGGACAACTCGCTCCGCATTCTCGGGTGCCGTTCCAGCATATGCGGTAATAAAGCCCGTTTCGGCATAAAGCGAGTGATATGAATATGTCGAGTAGGCAAGACCCCTCTTCTCTCTAATCTCTTGGAATAGGCGTGAACTCATGCCGCCACCGAGGATATTGTCCATAATTGAAAGCACAAATCTCCTCTCATCACCAGCTGAGAGTGCCTCGGTGCCGAAGCATATATGTGCTTGTTCTGTTTTCTTGGTGAAGACATCGAGTCTCTTCTCGATTTGCGGTACGATCACCTTGCGGACGACCTTTTCTCCTGGCACTCCAGCGAAGTGCTTTGCTACAAGCTCGACCATCCTATCGTGGTCAATATTGCCCGCCGCGGCGACAATGAGGTTATTTGGAATGTATTCCTGCCGGTAGAACTTTGTTACATCCTCGCCGCCAAAATTACCAACGGTCTCGACGTGACCGAGGATCGGCTTTCCTAGTGGGTGGGTTGCCCACAGGGAGGATGCAAATACATCATGGATACGCTCATCAGGGCTATCCTCATGGAGGTTAATCTCCTCCAAAACGACCTTTCTCTCCGACAGAATATCGCTCTCATCAAAACGCGGGTTCTGGACCATATCGGCGAGTATTTCAACCCCGGTGTCGACATGTTCATCGAGGAGTCGCGTGTAGTAGCAAGTATACTCTTTTGATGTAAACGCATTAAGCTCTCCTCCGAGCGTATCAAAGGCCTCCGATATGTCGCGGGCCGTTCTAGTATCAGTGCCCTTGAAAAGCAAGTGTTCTATAAAGTGTGACATGCCATTAATTGGGTCCGCCTCATCACGAGAACCAACGCCAACCCAAAATCCAATTGCAACCGATCGAACTTGGGGCATATACTCGGTTACAACCTTTACGCCGGATTGCAGCTCTGTCGTTTTAAAAAACTGCTCGTTTGTCATATTAACTTCCCGCTTTATATTCAAGATTTAATGCCTGCAGGCTTATCTTACCCTGATCGGTTATATCGATAACCTCTACGAGGATTTTGTCACCAACCTTAACCACAGACTCAACGGTCGGCACCCTGCCCTTGGTAAGGCGCGATATGTGCACTAGACCTTCTTTCCCAGGTAGTATTTCAACAAAGGCTCCAAAACCAGTTGTTTTAGTAACTGTACCCATATACTGCTCCCCGACCTTGGGTTCTCTAGTGTACATTTCGACCAGCTCACGCGCCCTTTCTCCGGCCGGCCCATCGGTTGCTGCAATAAAGACGGTGCCATCTTCCTCGATGTCAATGGTTACGAGATGTGCTCCGACCTCCTCAATGATACCCCGTATATTCTTCCCCTTTGGGCCGATAAGGTCACCGATCTTCTCAGTCGGGATCTTGACGGTCATAATGCGTGGGGCATACCTTGATAGTTCGCTTCTCGGTTCGGGTATCGTATCGAGGATGCGGCCAAGGATATACATCCTCGCCTCGCGCGCTTGCTCAAGAGCTCTACCTAGGATATCGCTGCCCACACCCTCAACCTTCATATCCATCTGAAGTGCTGTTATTCCCTTGGCTGTCCCGGCAACTTTGAAGTCCATATCTCCGAGCGCATCCTCCAGGCCAAGTATATCGGTTAAAACTGCGACTTTGTCACCTTCTTTAATAAGGCCCATCGCAACTCCGGCAACTGGTGCCTTTATCTGGACGCCTGCATCCATCAACGCGAGAGTGCTTCCGCATACACTTGCCATCGATGATGAGCCGTTCGATTCGAGCACCTCGGAGACGATACGAATCGTATATGGAAATTCGTCTTCCTTTGGGATAATCGGAAGCAGTGCTCGCTCAGCAAGAGCACCATGGCCTATTTCGCGCCTCTTTGGGCCTCGTAGAAACGCTACTTCGCCCGTCGCAAATGGCGGGAAATTGTAATGGTGCATGAACCTCTTTGATTCTTCTACACCGAGGCCATCGATCATCTGCTCTTCCCTGACAGTACCCAGAGTAAGCACTGAAAGAGCTTGCGTCTGTCCCCTTGTAAAGAGGCCTGAGCCGTGGGGCCTTGGGAGAATACCTACGCGCGTCAGTATCGGTCTGATATCGGTCGTTCCACGGCCATCGGCCCGGACGCCCTCCTCAAGGATCATCCTGCGCATCTCTTCTTTCCGTATCTTTGCGAGAACCTTGGAGACGTATTCTTCCTTGCCTTCAACGAGTGCCTCAAGCTCCTCGAGTGTCTCATCCTCAATGACCTCTTCCTGTCGCTCACGTGCGAGTTTATCCGGGTTTCTCAGGGCCTCCCTTAACTTTCCAGTAGCAAACTCCCTTATTCTTTCCTCAACCTCTTCATAGGTGAGGCCCTCGACAGGGGCTTCTATGACCCTCTCGGGTAACGGGTTTACCTCGCTGTATGCCTTCTTAAAACGCTCCTGAAAATCGCATAGCTCTATAATTGCTTTATGCGCTTCTTCAAGAGCACGGACGGTATCTGCTTCAGACACCTCACTTGCCCCAGCCTCAACCATGAGAATGGCGCTCCGGTTTCCGGCAACAACCATATCGAGGTCACTGG
>DASQQM010000257.1:0-5665 GCA_035643475.1 Anaerolineae bacterium
CACCTCATTGGTCATATGCTACCTCGTGGCATAATAGTGAGGGTATATTGAGATTCTTCACTCCGCTTACGCTACGTTCAGAACGACAGCTGTCAACAGCTAGAAGCATTTAATTGTAAAATCCCTGAACAGTCATTCGTAGTTGCCCGATTTATCGGGCGGTCTCTACTAGTTCTCAGTCCCCAGTCTTCAGTCTCCGGTCAGTGAGGGCAAGAGACGAGGGCCTGAGATTGCCACGCTCCCTTTAGTCGCTCCTAAGGACACACTTCTTTTACCAGCAGTGTCCTTCCTTAAGACACCCACTTTCAGTGGGTGAGGGGCTCGCAATGACAGGTATAATACATTGGCTATTGGGTAATTAGCCACATCTCTTGCTTACACTTGGCTAGTGGCTCATTACCCACATTTCTTACCCTCACCCCTGGTCCCCGGACCCCAGTCCCTGGCCCCTGATTCACCGATCTTCTTTGCCTTCAGACTCCTGGATTCTGGCTCTGTATTCTCGCGTGCTCAAATTATTTGATCCTCCAACAGTATAGGTAATTGCCAGGTGTAAATCAAAAGGGAAGGTTACGGGGCTGGCGTAAAAATATCTTATAAACTGGTTGACACAGCCAACGCGCATCCATTATCATTGAGATATAATCTCAACGAGGATTGATTATGAGAGCCGAGACGGTGCAGTTTAAGAATTTCATAGAGGCAAAGGGCCTCATATTCACGCCCGAGCGGCAATCGGTCGCTGAGGAGGTCTTCTCCAACCATGATCACCTCAACGCAGAGAACGTCCTGAAAAACCTGAAAACCAGGGGGAGCAAGGTTTCACGTGCAACGGTCTACCGCGCCCTGGATCTACTGGTTGAAAGCGGACTGGTCGAAAAAATCGACCTCGGTGACGATAAATTCGCTTACGAACACGTGGCGGGCCATCCGCACCACGACCACCTCGTCTGCTTGAGGTGCGGTGGGGTGCAGGAGTTTGAAGAGCCGCTGATCGAGCAGCTCCAAGCGTGGGCCTGCGAAAAGGCGAACTTTAAGGCAACGGGTCACAATCTGAACATATACGGCTATTGTAAAAATTGCACTGCTGAGTAAAATCTATTTTTTTTTGCAGTATGTTGAGACAGAGTCGCAATCTCAAAGGAGGGCACTATGTGCTTAGATCAAATAAAAGCTGGTGAGGAAGTCGTCATTAAAGAGATCCTCGATAATGCAGCAAAGACCCAGTTTATCAGGTTTGGTATCGGTGAGGGTAGCACTGTTGTCTGCCATAGCAAGATTCCCTTCGGCCCTGTGATATTGAAGAAGAACCGTCAAGAAATTGCGGTCGGCCGCGAGCTGGCGCGAACGATTACGGTTGAAAGGAGCGGTTATGGCAAGAAAAGACACCGCCGTGGTTAAAACGACGCACGGTGGGCATTCCCACACCGGATCGCTTGCGCTCGATGTGCCGGAGGGGAGCAAGAAGATAGTCCTGGTCGGCAACCCCAATGTGGGAAAGTCAGTCTTCTTTAACTACTTCTCGGGGCTCTATGTCGATGTTTCCAACTACCCAGGAACGACAATCGAGATATCGCAGGCAAGGTATGGCAAAGATGCCGTTATAGATACCCCGGGAATCTATGGGGTATCCTCCTTTAACGACGAGGAGATCGTTGCCCGGGATATAATACTAAGCGCCGACAAAGTGGTAAACGTCATCGATGCGGTGCATCTCGAACGCGATCTATTTTTAACGGTGCAGCTCATCGATATGGGCCTCCCCCTTATAGTAGCGCTTAACTTCATGGATGAGGTGGAGGAGCACGGCTTAAAGATCGATGTGGACCTCCTCTCCGATCTTTTAGGGGTGCCCGTTATCCCAACGGCGGCTATAAGGAAGCAAGGCCTAGCCGAGGTTGCCGCCGCCTTACCCGAGGCAAGGGAGGGCCACCAAGACCCGTTTCTTCACAAAAAGCTCCACGAGATGCTCTCCCGGGTTGGATCCCAGCCCGAGGCGCTCATAGTGCTCGAGGGCGATACGTACGTTGCCGCACGGCATGGGGTATCGCCGGGCAACGACCGCGAGGAAATCTACGTTAGGCGCCGTGAGCGCGTAAACGATATTGTCAGCCACGTCGTAAGCGATGTAGCTCTGACCGAGACCATCCGCCAGAAAGTCGGGCGACTGGTATTAAACCCAGTAGCGGGTATTCCAATCCTTGCGGTTATACTCTATGGTCTCTACCAGCTCGTCGGAGTGCTCATCGCGCAGATCGTCGTCGGTGTAACCGAGGGACAGATAATGCAGGGCTACTGGGAGCCCTTCATACGGGGCATCGTCGAGCCAGTTATAAGCCAAAAAACGGCTTTAGGCACCATACTGATCGGCGAGTTCGGCGTGCTCACCATGACGATAACATATCTTTTAGGATTGCTCCTGCCACTGGTGTTAGGTTTCTATATGGCCCTTGCTTTGATGGAAGACTCGGGCTACCTTCCGCGGCTTGCCACCCTGGTAGATAGGGTGCTCAATGCGATTGGCCTCAATGGGCGTGCGGTCGTACCGATAATACTGGGTTTTGGCTGCGTAACGATGGCAACGATTACCACCAGGCTGCTCGGTACCGAGCGTGAAAAGACGATCGCGACCGCGATACTCCAGTGGGCTATCCCCTGCTCCGCACAACTCGGTGTAATCACCGTACTTCTTGCTCGGATTGGCGGACCCTATATCTTGCTGTATATCGGTATAATATTTATGACGCTTGCGGTTATCGGCACCGTTCTTTCAAGAGCGCTTCCGGGCAAATCATCGCCACTTCTCATCGATCTTCCGCCGCTACGCCTACCAAGGCCCGATAATGTAGTGAGGAAGGCGGTAACGCGCACGTATGCCTTTATGAAAGAGGCCACCCCATGGTTCTTCGTGGGCGCGCTTGTCGTATCGGTGATGCAGGTTACCGGAATGCTCAATGCGTGGCAGAACGCATGGGCGCCGATTACAACCGGGTGGTTAAAGCTCCCAAAGGAAGCAGCTATCGCCTTCGTCATGGGTCTCGTCAGGAGGGACTTCGGTGCGGCCGGATTATTTGAAATGAGCCTCACCCCAATGCAGACGGTAGTATCCCTGGTCACCATCACCCTGTTCGTACCCTGCATAGCATCGCTTATGATACTTTTCAAGGAGCGCGGCCTGAAGCAGGCAGTGCCGATATGGATCGGCAGCTTGGTCCTGGCCTTTGGACTCGGGGGAATCCTTGCCCAGCTCTTGATTTAAGGAGTGTTTACTAATGAAGTGCGACGTTGCGATAAAGCCGGCGCCGAAAGTGTGCGCGGTGTGTGGGTTTAAAACCGATGATATGCTCATCATGATCTGCCCGCGGTGCATGAGTGCCCTCCCAGGACCGGCATCCTGCAGCGGAAGCTGCAGCAGCTGCAGCCGATGATTTGCCAGAACGTGGGTAGAAGTGTGGGTAGATAGCCAAGGAGCCAATGGCCACTGGCCAATGAGTGGGTAGAAGATGTGGGTAGAGTTATCCAGTGCTGTAGAAGATCGGTGAATGGGTGAATCGGAGTGAGGGAAAGAAGTGTGGAAGTAGCCACTGGACGCAGGGATATTACAATTAAATGCTTCTAGCTGTTAGTAACTGTCATTCTTAAACGTAGCATAAAGCGGAGTGAAGAATCTAAATACTATCGTCACTAGTATGCCACGAGGTAGCATATGACCAATGAGGTGTTAGCTGATGCAGAGGCATCCCATACTTAAGAATATAGAAAATACGATTGAGATCCTTCGCCTCCGTTTCACTGCGGCTCAGGATGACAAGTTGGGAGCCTCCGGCTCTTTAAGGATGACATGGTGGTAGTGCTAATGCTTGGCTCAGGATGACATATAATGCTATGGTAGCATTCGTTGATGCCATAATATATCTTGCAGCACCCAAATTACCTGGTTTAATACCGCTTGATCAGCACTTTTATGATCCCAGAATAAGTGGTGTGGAAGTCAGGAGGGAAGAAACCTATGTTTCTATTACGCCTGTCATTGCGAGCCCCTCACCCACTGAAAGTGGGTGGCTTAAGGAAGGACACTGCTGGTAAAAGAAGTGTGTCCTTAGGAGGAGCGATAGCGACGTGGCAATCTCAATACCCTCGTCTCTTGCCCTCACACCGATTCACCGATTCACCCATTCACCGGTTGCTAAACTTGCTTGCCTTTATCAATCTCTTCTTTATCTTCTCTGCCTCAGGATCCAGCGCAGATGCCTTCTTGAATAGCTCTTGCGCTTTGTCATCCTTGCCCCTCAACTGGTATATGACCGACCGGGCAACATATACAGCTGCATCTCTGCCATCTATTGAGCTAACAAAGTCGGCGCACTTCAATGCTTCACCATAATCCCCTTTTTGTATGTAAAACTCGAGCAAGTCATCATAGGTTCCCAGGAACAGCGGTGCCTTACGGCGTGCCCGGTCAAGGTAGATACCGGCTAAGCGCAACTCCTCCTCATCACCGGTGAGCTGAGCGGTCGTAAGGTAGGATGAGCCGAGCATATAGAGCAGCTGCGCGTTATCCGGCGCATACTTTAACCCTCGCTTGGCAACCTTCACCGCGAGCTTAGCATAATGTACATCTTCCCGCTTGCGGGCAAAAATCAGGCATGACCTGGCTAGGTGATATTGGTAGTAAGGCTGTACGGAGCAGTATCTACCAGCCCGATATGCGTTTCTGAATGCGGTTTTATTTATCGTCTCCCTGGCCTCGCGGGCAGGTGCGGAGTACCTAGCCTCGGCAGCCAGAGGGAAAATGGCCAATATGGCGAGCGGCACAAGGGATGATACGATAATCCTTTCGATGACCGGGCTCTTCGCAATCTGAAAGCCTACGTTGCGCATCTTTTCTTTTGAGGTAATAGCAACGGTTGAGCCAAGAACGAACCAGAGAAAGGTGCTGAGCTCGTTGGTGGCAATCCCGGTTACCCCCTGAACGAGGTATCCGGCTATAGCGCCGATAAAGCCGATTACTATGTGGTCGCGATTTTGCCCCAGCGACCGGACACCCCTCGTAATGACGTAAATGAACAGCCAGAGCTGGGCAAGGAGTAAAAGGGCGCCGCCGTCGATGCCCCACTGCAGGTAGATATTGTGCGCCCTATCGTGAAGGGCGTTTTCCATGCGCGCAAGCTTCTCGGTCGTGTAGTGGCTAAACCAATCCTCGGTTTGATCAAGGCCGTAACCGGAAAGCGGCCTGTCGGATATCATGTGGAGCGAGCTTTTCCATATCTCAACCCGGCTCTCAAGGGAATGTGGCGATCTCATGGCATCGAGTACGCGGGGGGTACCTGAACGCGCGATAAATACTCCGAGAAAGGCACCCAGTATAACGCCAAGCAGGATAATGAAGAACCAGTACGGTACTCTCCGCGGCAATTCTCTTCTGCCCTTGATCCTGAAGTAGAGAACCACCGAAAAGGCGATCGCAGTGCCAAGCCACGCTCCTCTTGATAGCGTGACAAAAAGCATCGCCATGCCAAAGCAGAGAAGGCCGAGCGTTACTATGGGATTATCCCAGATCTGCGTTGATTCCCGGGGTGGCAAGAGCACTTTCGCTAGAAGTATCGGGAGAGACATCGCCAGGAATCCACCAAAGAAGACCGGATTCCCGATAGTCGAGCTAACC
>DASQQM010000258.1:0-2750 GCA_035643475.1 Anaerolineae bacterium
TTGGGGTCTTTAAGACCAGCCCTCGTTCTTCTAATCGCCTTAGCGACGGCCTTGATGGCCTCATCCTGGCTAACTATTCTCTTATGAAGCTCTTCCTCCATACGAAGAAGCTTCGATGATTCTTCCTCCGTCAGACGGAATACCGGTATTCCAGTCCAGGTTGATACGATATCCGCTATCTGCTCCTCAGTAACCGTTGCTGCTGGCATTTGAGTGAGCGCCTCCCAAGTTGAATCCTTTTTTGTCAACTCAACCTCAAGAGTCCGCTCTTTATCTCGAATCCTCGCTGCTTTCTCATAGTCTTGCACCGCGACCGCAGCCTCCTTTTCACGTCGAAGGTTACGAAGATCCTCCTCGATAGTTTGACTATCGCTTGGTATATTCATTCTCCGCATGCGCACCTTCGATGAGGCCTCGTCCACAAGATCGATGGCCTTATCTGGCAAGAATCGGTCTGCGATATATCGACTTGATAGCTGCGCCGCAGCGATTAATGCATCGTCAGTAATGGTCACTTTATGGTGCTCTTCATAGCGCTCACGTAAACCTTTGAGGATATCCACGGTCTCCTGAACCGACGGCTCACCAACCATAATCGGTTGAAATCTCCTCTCCAGGGCAGCATCTTTCTCCACATGCTTGCGGTACTCATCAAGCGTTGTTGCTCCTATTGTTTGCAATTCACCCCTGGCAAGCGCGGGCTTCAGAATACTTGCAGCATCGATTGCGCCCTCAGCGGCACCAGCTCCTACGAGATTGTGCATCTCATCAACGAAGAGGATGATATCACCCCGTTCCCGGATCTCCTTCATCACCTTCTTGAGGCGCTCCTCAAATTCACCGCGGTACTTGGAACCCGCGACCAGGGCACCGAGATCAAGGGTGTATATCTCCTTATTCTTAAGGAGATCCGGCACATCGTTGTTGGCTATCCGCTGGGCAAGTCCCTCGACAACTGCAGTCTTACCAACACCCGGCTCACCAATAAGAACTGGATTGTTCTTGGTTCTGCGGCTTAATATCTGCATGACTCGCTCGATCTCTTTCTCACGCCCGATAACCGGATCGAGCTTTTTCTCGCGAGCGAGCCGCGTAAGATTGCGGCCGAACTCATCGAGTAACAAGCCACTGTAAGACCTGCCATACGTGCTTGGCTCATTGGTCTTACCGTAGTAACCGCTAAGTAGCTGGATTACTTGGTTTCTCACGCGGTCAAGGTCAGCGCCAAGATTGTAGAGTACTCTTGCAGCTACCCCTTCACCCTCTCTTATAAGACCTAGAAGGATATGCTCAGTTCCGATGTAATTATGTCCAAGCTGCAGAGCCTCACGCAAAGAAAGTTCGAGAACTTTCTTTGCCCGTGGCGTAAACGGGATATGCCCGACCGGGGCCGAGGTGCCTCGGCCGATTATCTCTTCGACCTGCGCACGAACATCATACAGACTAATCCCTAAGCTCTGGAGTGCCCTCGCTGCAACGCCTTCCTCTTCTCTGATCAAGCCCAGGAGAAGGTGCTCTGTTCCGATATAGTTTTGGTTGAGCATGCGCGCTTCTTCCTGTGCAAAGACAACGACCCTGCGCGCTCTCTCCGTGAAACGCTCAAACACGACTCATTCTCCCTTCTGCTATCTCTAGCTAGCCGTAACGCACCTTCTATTGCAATATTTGCGCAGCTACTAACTGTAATATGCCCACATTTATTTTGACACAAACAGCTAAGTCCATTTTAACATCTATCAGGCTCAACGGCGAAAGCAACCGAGTCTTCTCATGTGGTGCTAGTTCCTGCTTTATTAGTGCTCGTACAGCTTAAACACAGGCGATAAGCTGCGGAGATACGCTGCCGTTAATAACAATTTAACTATAGTATATATCGGCATATTAGCCGTAAATCATTAAATTCAACCGATAGATTATATAATCTGATTATAATCATTTACTAGAAAAAATGTGGAGGCTCAGAAGTAACTGCCATCACGCATCAGTTGACAGTAAGAAATTAGATCGAACAATAGAGCAATGGATCATTAGACCGCAATGGAACAGGCTTCCATACTATATAACCAATTCATTTTCTATCTTCTACGTCTATTGCTCTATTGTTCCATTGCTCTAGTACAGCGTCTGTGACGCTGTACTAGCCCTTCTCCGGCCTCATATGTGGAAAGCTGATGACCTCGCGGATTGAGTAGTTATTCGTCAACAGCATGACGAGGCGGTCGATGCCAAGTCCAAGGCCGCCGGTTGGGGGCATACCATACTCTAGGGCTCGGACATAATCCTCATCGACCTGTTTTGGAACCTCCTCGTCACCATACTCGTGAAGCTTAACCTGGGCTTCAAATCTTCCAAGCTGGTCTAATGGATCGGTCAGCTCAGAGAAGGCGGTACCTATCTCTAACCCGATGATGATCAGCTCAAACCGCTCGGTAACATCTGGATTATCCAATCTCTTCTTCGCAAGCGGACTGATCTCAGTGGGATAATCGGTTATGAAGGTTGGCTGCCAGAGCTTGCCTTCAACCAGTTTCTCAAAAAGCTCGTTTATAATACGCCCCTTGCCAAAGTGACTCTCGAGCTCAATATCGTGTTCCTTTGCGATCGTCCTAAGCTCATCAATATCTTGATCAAAGGAGACCCTTACTCCTCCATACTGTTCTATCGCCTCAATCATTGTCAGGCGCTGCCACTCCCCTGAAAGATCAACAGGTTGGTCCTGGTAGGTGAATTTTAGCTCGCCGATGGCCTGC
>DASQQM010000259.1:0-8847 GCA_035643475.1 Anaerolineae bacterium
CCGGGCAGCCCTCTCAAGCACCTCTGGCCACTCGGCGAGTTTTCTTATGAGGTCAAGCTCTGGTTCCGTCTCAAGCCTGTGGTACTTTATCTTGCCGGAGAGGTCGACCCCTTCGGCTTCGGCAAACCTTACCATGCTGGATATCCTTGCATGCGCATACTGCACATAGTAGACCGGGTTCTCATTCGATTCTTGCTTGGCAAGTTCGATGTCAAAATCAAGCGGGCTATCGGTGCTTCGCATGAGGAAGAAGAAGCGGACCGCATCGCGGCCTACCTCCTCAAGGAGTTCGTCGAGCGTGACCAACTCACCGGTTCTTTTGGACATTCTGACTGGCTCCCCGCCCCTTAGCAGGTTAACGAGCTGGCCGATTATGATCTCCATTCTATCCACGGGGTAGCCGAGAGCTTGTATGGCTGCTCTTATCCTGCCAATATACCCGTGGTGATCGGCTCCCCATATGTTTATTATCTTGTCGAACCCACGCTTGAGCTTGTTCTTATGATATGCGATATCGGCAGCGAAGTAGGTAGGCTCACCGTTTGCACGGATGAGAACCCTATCTTTATCCTCACCGAATGCCGTCGCCTTAAACCAGACCGCCCCTTCGGAATCATAAACGAAGCCGTGCTCCCTAAGCTCCATAATGGTTTTATTTACCTCGGATAACTCATGAAGCGTGCGCTCGCTAAACCATATATCGAATACAACTCCCATTTTCTTAAGCGTCCCTTTCAGGTGCTCGAGCACCTGAAGATAAGCCCTCTCCTTGAAGATTAGCTCTCGCTCCTCCTCGGGGACGCCCAGGTACATATCGCCCTCTTTGGCGATAATCTCGCGCGCAATGTCTTTTATGTATTCACCCTGATAGCCTTCCTCCGGGAAGGGGATGTCTGACCCCAGTAGTTGGGCATACCTTACAGAAACTGACCTTGCGAAGATGTTCATCTGGTTGCCGAAGTCATTTATGTAGAACTCTCGCACGACATCATACCCGTTTGCGGTCAATACAGTGGCGAGGGTATCGCCGACAGCCGCCCACCTTCCATGGCCTATGTGCATCGGCCCGACTGGATTGGCGCTGACGAATTCGACCTGGATCCGTTTGCCCTTGCCCACCTGGGAGTGGCCGAATTTTTCGCCTTCCTGTCTTATGACTTCCAGCACTTCGTATAGCCATTCGTTGCTTAAGTAAAAGTTAATAAAGCCAGGGCCGGCTATCTCAATCTTGTTAAGATATGTTTGCGTATCGCCAAGCGATTCGACGATTACTTGAGCGACCGCCCGCGGCGGCATCTTTACCTGCCCAGCAAGAACCATTGCTATATTGGTCGCCCAATCGCCATGGGCCTTCTCCCGGGGACGCTCCAGCACCACTTCAGGGACCTCTTCTATGGGGAGACGTTGATCAAGCAGCGCTTTCTCCATAGCCTTTCTAATAAGTTGTGATAATCTCTCTTTAATCATCTCTTACCTTTGATCTCCTTGACTTAGCTCATGATAAACATATCGATTATACCAGTTTTTAGAGTCTAGGAATTGTTAGATGCAATCTAATATTGCCACTGAAACGTACTTACCCGATCCACCGGGGGATCTCTAGCAGTGCTGCAGCACGGCAGCACCGGTAGGATGTGCCAAGATGCTGCAGTTATCCGTCTAGAGGTGCCAACGTGCCAATGTGCTGCAGTGCTAATATCCATTTGTAGTTGCCCCATTTATGGGGCGTTATACAGTGCTGCAGTTAGCTAGTACTGCAGTTACCAGCACTGCGGTGCTGCAGTTACGTGTAAGTAAGAGATGAGGGCCTGAGATTGCCACACTCCCTTTAGTCGCTTACAATGACAGGTATACCATAGTGGCTACTCCCACACCTTGTGCCCTCACTGACATTGGCACTTTGGCACTTTAAGACAGTACCCGCACCTCTTACCCACATCAACTGGCAAACTGCAACACCGCAACACTGGCTAACTTTCTCCCATTTCTATCCCTCACTGACATTGGCACTTTAAGGCAGGCAACCGTGGTACCTAGTGTTAGCTTTGACTTTGTCTTCTTTTATATGTTAAACTTACTCAGATTGGCAGCCATTAGCTGGCCAGTTACTCTTCGCAACCAAACCCGAGTTCTCAGGAGGTTCTATTTGGTTTTACCAATTACGGCCAAAGTCAATTCACAAGGCCACTTGGAGATTGGCGGCTGTGACGCAGTTGAGCTCACAAAAGAATATGGGACGCCGCTTTTTTTAATGGATGAGGATACTATTAGGACACAATGCCAAACGTATATGAAGGCCTTTGGTAGCAAAAACAAGGACTTTGAGGTCATCTATGCGAGCAAGGCCTTTTCATCCATAGCGATGTGCCAGATCGCATACGAAGAGGGCTTATCGTTGGATGTATCTTCGGGCGGCGAGCTTTACACAGCAAATAAGGCCGGGTTTCCAATGGAGAAGATCTACCTTCACGGTAATAACAAAACATCTGCCGAATTGGAGCTTGCGCTTGACCAAGGGGTCGGCAGGGTTGTCGTCGATAGCTTCCAGGAGCTTAATCTTCTAAATAGAGTTGCGGCCAGAAAAGGCTTGAGGCAAAGTATTCTTCTAAGAGTAACGCCCGGGATAAAACCGCAAACTCACAGCTATATCCAGACCGGGCAGATCGATAGCAAATTTGGGTTTGGACTTCAAGATGGGCTTGCGCTAAGTGCCGTACGGAAATCACTCGAACTCGAGAATATTGAGCTCAAGGGGATACATGCGCATATCGGCTCGCAAATATTTGCGCTTCACTCCTATGCGAAGGCGATCGAGATTATCATGGAGTTTATACGTTCTGTTAAGGATAGAACCGGTTTCATCGTTGACGAGCTAAACACCGGCGGTGGTCTTGGAATTAAGTACAAGGCAGTTGATGAGCCATCAACTATTGAAGAATACGCTGATGTAATCGTAGATGGTGTCGTTAGGGAGGCCACTCGCCTTGACCTCCCGGTTCCCAAGGTAATGATAGAGCCAGGTCGCTCTATAGTCGCCAACTCTGGGGTCACCCTCTACACGGTCGGTACGATTAAAGATATCCCTAAAATTCGCACATATGTTTCTGTAGATGGCGGTATGTCGGACAACCTGAGGCCCATGCTTTATGGCGCGGTCTACGAAGCCCTGCTTGCAAATAGGGCTGAAGAAATCCCTGATACGATAGTTACCATCGCCGGAAAGCATTGCGAATCGGGCGATATATTGATAAAGGATATTATGCTCCCTCATCCAGAGGTCGGCGACATTCTATGTACTCCCGCAACTGGCGCTTACGGGTATGTTATGGCAAATAATTATAATCGCCAGCCACGCCCCGCTGTCGTTCTCGTGAGGGATGGGAGGGCCAGAGTAATAATCAAGCGAGAAACACTTGACGACCTCATAAGGTTGGATGTGGGTCTGGAATAATTGAGGATATTGAAGCTGGGCTCGGGTATAGGATGAAGATTCCAGGTGTACTCCCTTCTGGATTCCGGCTCCTGGCTTCTATATTCTGATTTTTAGTAGATGGGACTGATAAAGGCGTGAAAAAACAGATCGGTGTAGGAATTATCGGTTTTGGAACAGTAGGCTCAGGCGTATATCACATACTTACCACAAAGGCCGATAAGCTCTCGCAACGGGCACGGGCCGACATCAAGGTCGTACTGGTTGCAGAGAAGTATCCTGAGCTCCTTGAGGGGAGAATTCCAGTCGAGCAAATAACGACCGATGCCTATGAGGTGATTAACCACCCCGATATTGACATAATTGTTGAGGTAATTGGCGGCATTGAGCCCGCCTACTCATTTATTACAAAAGCTCTGGAAAATGGGAAGCATGTAGTGACCGCAAATAAGGCTTTGATGGCGAGCCGAGGCGGATCACTGCTAGAGCTAGCAGAAAGCAAAGGTGTCGACCTGTTTTTTGAGGCGAGCGTCGGCGGCGGCATACCGATTATACGGCCGCTTAAGTACTGCCTTACAGGAAACGCAATCCAGCGTGTCATGGGCATAGTCAATGGCACGACTAACTATATCCTTACTAAAATGGCTGAAGAGGGAATGTCCCTCGATAGTGCCCTCAAGGAGGCGCAGGCTCACGGGTTCGCCGAGGCTGATCCGACGGCAGATGTTGAGGGTCATGATGCGGGCGCTAAGATTGCAATACTCGCTTCTATCGCTTTTAATAGCAGGGTTACCGCCAATCAGGTATATACTGAGGGTATAATGAACATCACGCCTGAAGATATCGCCTACGCGCGGGAAATGGGATATGCGATCAAGCTTATTGCCCTGGCAAAGGAAGACGAGGGCGGGGTTGATGTAAGGGTTCACCCGACAATGATTCCGGCGAACCATCCCCTCGCCTCGGTCTCCGGGGTCATGAACGCCATCTTTGTTGAAGGTGATGCGGTCGGCGAGGTCATGTTTTATGGGCCTGGCGCTGGGAGTTTACCGGCAGCAAGTGCCATCGTTGGGGATATTTTCGAAGTGGTGTTGAACATAAGGCTCGAGAAGGTGGGTAGCACTGGCTGCAGCTGCTTTGAACATAAAGAGATAAAGGAGATCGGCGATGTTGAGTCACGCTACTACCTGAGGCTTGAAGCGGTTGATAGACCGGGGGTTCTCGCTAAGATCGCGCAGGTATTCGGCGAGAACAATGTAAGCATCGAGAGTGTCATCCAGAAGAATACGCACAAAGAGAGCGCTGAAATTGTATTCGTTATTTATAAGGTAAAAGAAGGAAATCTCCGGGAATCGCTTGGGAAAATCGAGCAGCTGGACGTCGTAAATAGGATCTGTAACATTCTGAGGGTGGAAGGTTAATATGGCGTGGCGTGGAATTATCGAAGAATATTCAAATTTTTTGCCGGTAACCGAGAAAACGCCGGTGTGCACACTCCTTGAGGGGAATACGCCCCTTATCCGCTCGGATAAGCTGGGCCGGCAAATCGATTGTGATGTGTACTTTAAGTACGAGGGGTTAAACCCGACCGGTTCTTTTAAAGACAGGGGTATGACGGTCGCGATAAGTAAGGCGTTGGAGGAGGGATCGAGGGCCGTCATATGTGCCTCAACCGGCAATACGAGTGCATCAGCGGCGGCTTACGCTGCCAGGGCTGGTGTAAGGTCCATCGTGCTCATACCCGAGGGGAAAATCGCCCTAGGAAAGCTTTCTCAGGCGCTTATGCATGGAGCTGTCGTGGTAGCGGTCAGGGGCAACTTCGATGCAGCGTTGAAAGTAGTAAGAGAGCTTGCTGAGGAGTACCCGATAACCCTGGTGAACTCGCTCAACCCCTACCGGCTTGAAGGCCAGAAGACGGCGGCCTTTGAAGTCTGTGATGCCCTCGGGGCTCCTCCGGATTATCTCTCTATTCCGGTGGGTAATGCCGGGAATATCACCGCCTACTGGAGGGGATTTAAGGATTACGCTACGGCCGGCAAGATCGAAAGCTTACCTAAGATGATAGGGTTTCAGGCGGCTGGTGCGGCACCGATCGTTCTCGGGCATCCGGTAGATTATCCAGAGACGATTGCGACCGCAATACGGATCGGTAATCCGGCCAGGTGGCAGGAAGCGGTCTCCGCTGCCCAGGATTCCGGTGGCTTTATAGATATGGTAACCGATGACGAGATACTCGAGGCGTACAAGCTGATAGCCTCCACCGAAGGAGTATTTGCAGAGCCGGCGTCAGCCGCTTCCGTGGCCGGCCTGATAAAGGCGGTGAATGAGGGTAGGGTCGCAAGAGGATCAAGAGTTGTCTGTGTTCTTACAGGGCATGGACTGAAGGACCCAGATACCGCGATAAAGACTGGCGGAAGGCCAGTTGAGGCTGAAGCGACAGTATCCGCCGTAGAGAGGGTAATTTTTGGTTAATTATGTAGTAGGGTATAGGTTGGCAGTAGAGGTAAAAATTGGTCGAGGTGGTAGTTCCTGCAACGACAGCGAACCTGGGTCCTGGATTCGACATTCTTGGTTTAGCCGTCAATCTCTACAACCGTTTTAAGATGTATGAGACTGATGGTGGCCTTAAGGTCGAATTAGTGCAAGGCAGCGGCATAAAACTCCCAACGGATGATCGAAACCTGGTCTTTACATCCGCAAAACGCCTTTTTGATGAGGTCGGTTATACATATAAAGGACTTTATATAGCCATTGAAAACGGCGTACCCATCGGCCGTGGCCTTGGAAGCAGCTCAACGGCAATTGTGGGCGGTCTTTTTGCTGCAAATGAGATATCGGGCGCACGGTTGTCGAAAAGTGAACTATTTGACCTAGCTGCAAAGATTGAAGGACATCCGGATAATGTAGGGCCAGCTATATTTGGCGGTTTTACCATCTGTTATCAATCTGGGTCCGGCTACAGTGCGGCCTCCTACAAGCCAGCTGACAACCTAAAGCCGGTTCTTTTGATCCCTAACTCCGTACTTGAAACTAAAAAAGCGAGGGCAGTGCTACCGAACAGTATACCGGTACCCGATGCTGTGTTTAATATCGGCCGGTCCAGCCTGCTGGTCTCCGCTCTCCTAACCGGCCGATCTGATCTACTCAGAGAGGCTATGGAGGATAGGCTTCACCAACCGTACAGAGCTCCACTTATACCAGGATTAATGGATATATTACGAGGCGTTAATCGTCTTGATAGGGTTGGTATTGCCCTAAGCGGTGCTGGTCCAAGCTTGATTTGCGTTATCGAAAGGGCTGGTGAAGGTGAGTTTTA
Organism: Anaerolineae bacterium; assembly: GCA_035643475.1. Classification (GTDB taxonomy): domain Bacteria; phylum Actinomycetota; class Aquicultoria; order Aquicultorales; family Aquicultoraceae; genus DASQQM01. The sequence goes on from DASQQM010000259.1 coordinate 6,747, forward strand.
TGAGAAGGTTGGGGGGATACTTAAGGGGAGGGATCAAGACTACGTGATTCAGCCGGTAGAGTTTGACCTTACCGGTGCACGCGTTATCCCGATAAAAGGCGCGTAATATAGTTGACCCGGCAGCTGAATCGGGTAAAATATATGACGAACCGAGGTTGTTCGGATATAGAGAACCACCGTTTTTGGACTTACTCGACGATCTTTCTTGAATGGGGAAGCTCAAAGTAACCGATCTATTTATTCCAGGTTAATCTGAGATATCAATCCATCGGCGGAAAGTTAAGGCGATTATTATTTCTGCCGATACTGAAATAACCGTTATCTTCATCAAGGAATCCGCTGTCTCTACCTGTGGGTGATTGTATATAGTTCAAAGCAGATATAACTGTTCAAGGGATCCAGAAAAAACCAGAATTAATATCCCTTGGTCATGCATTCTGATTTAACCTGCTATATAAACGAAAGGAATGGAAGATTTTATGGCCGATGGAGCCCCCGTAACTATCGCGCACATCTCCGACCTGCACATTGGCTCCCAATATTTTATCCCGAATCTGATGAGTAGAACCATCGAAGAACTCAACGAGTTAAAACCGGACATGGTGATTTGCACCGGAGATTTAACCGATGCAGGTTTCAGGCAGGAGTACACGACAGCGCAAGCCTTCCTATCGGCGCTGGAGTGCGAGAGGCGCCTTTTTGTCCCGGGAAATCACGACTCAAGGAACGTTGGGTATGTACACTTCGAAGAGCTTTTCGGGCAGAGGGATAGAGTGCTGTCCTTTGGCCGCATTACGGTTGTTGGTACTGATTCGAGCGAGCCTGATTTAGATAATGGTAGGATAGGCAGGGAACGATATAGCTGGCTGGAGGAAGCTTTTAGAGATGACAATTCCTTTAAAATACTCGCGCTCCATCACCATTTATTGCCGGTGCCCGGCACTGGGCGGGAGCGGAGTATGATCTATGATGCTGGCGATCTCCTAGAAGTGCTGATCCAAAGCGGGGTCGATCTCGTTCTCTGCGGGCACAAGCACGTACCCTATGTGTGGCGGTTGGAGAACTTGGTTGTGATAAACGCCGGTACAGCATCGAGCCTCAGGTTGAGGGGAAGAACGAAACCCTGCTACAACATCATACAGATAGACGAAGATGATAGGGTACGGATTTTCAGGAAGTATCCGTACGGGACACGCGAGCTCATCGCCGATTTTTCATGCGAGGAGCGAAAGTATTGTAAGTGGGAGAGAATTGAGGCGGAATCGACAATTGGGGGTGGCCTCCTATAACCCGAGTTATTGTTTTAATCGATGGTGAGCATTACCCTCCGGTTATTAAATCTGCGCTTGAGGTTTTAACTAAGCAGTATAACTACACTGTGGCCGGGGCGGTATTTGTTGGGGGCCTCGAGAAATTATCCGAGAAGGGTGAGTTTGACGATCTTGGCTATCCGATTGTTAAAGAACCGGATGCACTATCCGGGATAATGCAGGCTATTGACAGGTTTGCACCAGAAATTGTAGTGGATTTAAGCGATGAGCCCGTTATTGGCTATACAGAGAGGTTTCTTTATGCGAGTCATGTGTTAACGAGAGGGATACCGTATATCGGTGCGGATTTCTGGTTTAATCCCCCGGCCTTTCAGGATGTCCTTGAAAAACCTTCGCTCGGTGTCATTGGAACCGGCAAAAGGGTTGGTAAAACTGCGCTGGCCGGATATATCTGCCGTTGCTTGGATGAGAGGGGATTTAAGCCCGGCGTCATCGCTATGGGACGGGGTGGACCTCCGCAGCCTGAGGTGATCGCCGGCAGCGAGATTGAGTTAAGCCCGGAGTATCTTTTAAATCTAGCGCGAGCGGGTAAACATGCCGCATCGGATTATTTAGAAGATGCTCTGACGAGCCGGATTACTGCGATAGGGTGCAGGCGCTGCGGTGGCGGTCTCGCAGGACAACCGTTCATATCGAATGTTGTCGCAGGCGCCAGGCTTGCAAACGAGCTTGATATCGATTTCGTTGTCCTTGAAGGGTCTGGATCGGCGATTCCCCCGGTGCCAGCTGATGCGTACGTGTTAACAATTGGGGCCGGTCAACCTATAGAG